>LFRQ01000064.1:41464-52488 GCA_001512835.1 Clostridia bacterium DTU022 | reverse complement strand
GGGGGCGACAGCGCCATCCCCGCTCCCCGCCGGCCGCGCCTTAAAATGGCTCTTATCCTGGCAATTACTTCCCGGGCGCTGAACGGCTTGGTAACATAATCATCGGCCCCCATTTCCAGGCCCAGCACTTTGTCAAACTCGGCTTCCTTGGCCGTAAGCATGATAATGGGGGTATCGCTGCGGGCGCGAATGGCCCGGCAGACGGCCAGCCCGTCGATTTTGGGCAGCATAATGTCCAGGATCACCAGGTGGGGGCTCTCCTGCTCAAATCGCTGCAGGGCTTCTTCGCCGTCAAAGGCCACCACGACCCGAAATCCCTCCTTCTCCAGGTTGTACTGCAGGATCTCGGCTATGGGCTTCTCATCGTCGACGACTAGAATGGTCGGTTTCAATGCCTTCTCTCCTTTAACCGGTAATACTCCTTTCGCTTTTCGCTGCAAATATCCTGCCATATAAGATTAGGCTCTTCCTGGAAGGAAGAGCCCGTAACTCTTTTCTTTTTAGCCGGCTGCACCGGTTAAGGATTGAAAAAGCGAAGGGGGTCTACGGCAGGATGCTGCCTCCAGTACCGCCAGACGCCCGAACCGTCGTTAACCCTGATTTCAAAATGCAGGTGAATGCCGTCTATCCCCTCGGTTTTGCCCGTATTGCCCATTATGGCGATGACCTGCCCCTTGGAAACGGTTTGGCCCACAGACACCAGGTTTTTCCGGTTGTGCAGGTAGACGGTAAAGTATTTCCCGTGGTAAATAATAATATAGTTGCCCTGGGGCCACTGGCTGCCCGTTTGAACCACCACGCCGCTATCCGCCGCCAGGATTTGGGTATTGTGCCGCTGGTCCCATGAAGAATAGGAGATGTCTATTCCCGCATGGCCCCAACCTTTGAATCCCTGGGTAATTACCCCGCCGCCTTTCACGGGCCAGATAAACTGCCCCGAGCCCCGGGAGGGAACCGCCGCTGTTCCCCGTTCCACTACCTGGGTAACGGGAGCTTCCAGAACTCGCTCCGAGAGGCGGCGGCGGCCGGTCTCCACCCCGTTAATCCGCGTTACCTGGTAAAGCACCTCTTTTTTGCCGGGCCGGCCGGGGGTCTTAATCCGGGAGTGGACGGACCACATGTTATCGTTATAGATATAGTGGGTGCTAAAGGGTATCTGCTCCTGAGCGACAACCTCTTCCACGATTTTCACTTCCAGCTTGGGGACGGCCATGGACTCGATGGCTTCACCGCCGGCAGGAGCTTTGGGCAAGCCGAGGTTGACCGCCAGGGAATCCTCCACCTCCAGGGAGTGGCGGCTGGCCAGGGCGGCAACGGTATAAGTTTCTTTTCGTTCGCCCCCGCAAAGGAGAAGGTCGGCCACCTCCTGCGCCGGCTGGACCTGGCCGGGGAGAACGGTTACCGGAAAACCGTCCAGTTCCTGAACCAGGCAGATATCCACGATCTTGCGCCGATCATCTTTCGGTCGATAAGCGTCCAAGATCAGGTCGGCGACGGCGTCAATTTCACCCCGGTGAGCAACGGGCGCTACGGGGACATTGTCCACGGTTAGCATCACTGCCTCCGTGACCATGGTAATTTGCCGCCGGAGGGCCTCTTCTACGCCGGCGGCATCGGGCCGGGCCTGGGGTCGGTACTCCCTGCGCACCGTTATCTCTTCCTGCGGAACAACGGCCATGCCGTATATTTCGCTGCACTGCTCCGCCAGGAGGGAGACATAGGCTTCCACCGGTCCGGGATCTTCAACCAGGCCGATTTCCTTGCCGTCTAACCTGACCACGAAGAGAAAACTTTCCTGATGGTGGGCATAAGCCAGCGCCCCGCTGATCAACAGAATCCCCATCGCCAGGTAAAGGGGCTTGGAAAAAGAGATGGAGCGCATCCGCTGCCAAAACCCTTTAATCTTCCTATATCCAAGAAAGTGGGCCCACCATAAAGCTACTCTTTTTTTCCACCCTTTGATGTCATCGGCTCCCATAATGACCTCCTTGGAAAGAAGACTTTCCGCTTCTTCAGGGAGTCAAATTGTTAAGGACTGTGAAAAATCCTTAACAATTTTTAAGACATCATTAATTATTCTGGTTAAATTTAATAATTCCTGCTCCCCTTGGATAATTTTTTTCTTTTTATCCCAAAAAAAAGAATATGGGCCTCACCTTTCCCGACTTGCCCCCTTCACCCGGCAAATTTTTGATGCTCAAAAAAATATTTAGGACTTGCCGTCCCATATTGACACCAAAAGTTATAATTTATAATTCAAGATTCAAGACTTGACCCCGATACGATACTATATTGATGCCAAGAGGTAATAATTCAAGATTCAAGACCTGACCCCCATAGCTTACGTTAAGAATATCTTTTGAGGATTTCCCGGGCGGCAACTACGCCCGAGGCCGAGGCCTGGACCAGCCCCCTGGTTACGCCCGCCCCGTCGCCGACGGCAAACAGGTTCTCCAGCTCCGTCTCCAGGCTGCTGCTAAGCTTCAGCCGGTACGAGTAGAATTTTACCTCCACCCCGTAGAGCAGGGTATGCTGGGAGTTGACCCCGGGGGCCAGCTTATCCAGGGCCTCCAGCATCTCCATAATCCCCACCAGGTGGCGGTAGGGGAGAACCAGGCTGAGATCTCCCGGGGTGGCCTCGGCCAAGGTAGGCCGGGTCAGCCCCCGGGCGATGCGTTCTGCCGTGGAGCGCCGCCCCCTTTGCAAGTCCCCCAGCCTTTGCACAATCACCCCGCCTCCCAGCATGTTAGCCAGGCCGGCAATATTTTTCCCGTAGCAGATGGGCTCGTTAAAGGGTTCCGTAAAGGTTTTGCTTACCAGGAGGGCAAAATTGGTGTTCTCGCTCCCCTTGCCGGCATAGCTGTGCCCGTTTACCGTTACCAGCCCGTTGTTGTGCTCCGTGACCACAATCCCGTAGGGATTCATGCAGAAAGTACGGATCCGGTCATCAAAAGAACGGGAATAGTAAACCAGCTTCGGTTCGTAGACCACCCTGGTGAGGTGTTCCATGAGCACCGCGGGGACCTCCACCCGCACCCCGATGTCCACGGGATTGTTGGCCCCGGGCAAGCCCAGGCGCACGGACTCCCGCTGGAACCATTCCGCACCGGCCCGTCCGGGGCCGCAGATGACGCAGCGGCTCCGGATTTCCCGGCCGTCGGAGAGCTTCACGCCCGCGACCCGGCCGCTGGAAGCAACAATCTCTTCCACGGAAGTCCCGGTGGCGATCTCCGCCTTTCCCTCCAGGGCGCGGCACATCTTTACCAGGACCTGGTAGCAATTCTCCGTGCCCAAGTGCCGGATGCGTGCAGGAACCAGGGAGAGGTTGGCGGCAGCCGCCAGGCGCTGGAGGCGGCCGATTTCCTCCTGGTCGGTCCCAAAGAGGGTCTCCGAGGCGCCGAAAGAGAGGTAAACGCCGTCCACGTAGCGGATCAGCTCCTCCAAGGAGGGCTTATCCATGTATTCGCTCAAAAAACCTCCAAAATCCGGCGTCAAGGTTAATTTGCCGTCGCTGAAGGCGCCGGCTCCTCCCCAACCCGTGAGAATGGCACAGGGGCTGCAGCGCCGGCAAGGGCCGCGATTATCCTGCATGGCGCAGCGGCGCCTTTCAATGGAAGGACCTTTCTCCAGGATCAGCACCGACAGCTTCCGCTTTTTGGTCAGCTCCAGGGCAGCAAAGATGCCGGCCGGGCCGGCACCAATAATGATGACGTCGTACTGGTCTTTAATCACCCAGCATCCCTTCCCCGGAAGCAGGCTCGGGGCCCGCCTCCACCAGTTCTTCCCTGGTGATGTTGGCAAACTTGGTATAGCGATCCAGGAAGTAGAGCTCCACCGTCCCCGTAGGACCGTTGCGCTGCTTGGCAACAATTATTTCCGCAATGTTGCCCTTATCGGAATCTTGGAAATAATATGCCTCCCGGTAGATAAAGAGAACCATGTCGGCATTGGCCTCGATCCCCCCCGACTCCATCAGGTCGCTGAGAATGGGACGGCGGTCGGGCCTCTTCTCCACTGCCCGGCTCAACTGGGAGAGAGCCACCACCGGGACCCGGAGCTCTTTGGCCAGGCTCTTCAGAGAGCGGGAGATATCGGAAAGTTCCTGCTGCCGGTTCTCAGCACGCCCGTGACCGCGCATGAGCTGCAGGTAGTCGATAAAAATGGCATCCAAACCCCGCTCCGCTTTCAGGCGCCGGGCCCGGGAACGAATATCCATTGCCGACAAGGAGGCGTTGTCGTCTATGTAGAGGGGCGCTTCCGAAAGAGGGCCTACCGCCCGGGTCAATCTTTGCCAGTCCTCGGTAGTAAGGTAGCCCCGGCGCATATTCTGGGCATCGATGTGGGCCTGGGCGCAGAGCATGCGCTGGGCCAGCTGCTCTTTGGACATCTCCATGCTGAAAAAGGCGGTGGGCCTCTTCTCCTTAACGGCACAGTGGTGGGCCATGTTCAGGGCCAGAGTGGTCTTCCCCATGCTGGGCCTGGCGGCAACAATGATCAGATCCGATTCCTGGAGACCGGCGGTAATCCGGTCCAGATCTGTGAAGCCCGTGGAGATGCCGGTAACGCCTTTTTTCTGGTCATAAAGCCGCTCAATGCGATCAAAGGCTTGCATTAAGGCCTCCTTGAGGGGAGCAAAGCCGCCCTGCTGCCCCTGGCGCCGAATTTCAAAGATGGCCCGTTCCGCTTCATCGAGGAATTCATCCACGTCCCCGCCGGGGAAATCGTAGCAGCGGGTTACAATATCGGTGGCAGTGCTGATCAAGGCGCGCATAATGGACTTTTCGCGGACGATCCGGGCATAATATTCCACATTGGCCGCCGTTGGCACGGCGTTGGCCAGAGCCAGGAGGTAGGACCTTCCTCCCACCTCTTCCAAGCAGCGGTTGTTTTCCAGCTCCTCGGAGAGGATAACCACGTCCACCGGTTCGCCCCGATCGCAGAGGGCGACGATGGCTTCAAATATTTTTTGGTGCGCCGTCCGGTAAAAATCCGCTGGGGTAAGGAGTTCCATGGCGGTATAGATGGCATCTTTGCTAATAATCATGGACCCCAGAACAGATTGCTCCGCCTCCAGGCTCTGGGGAGGCACCCGCTCACCCGTTGGAAACACTTTTGACAGCCTCCTTCATTCCCAAAACTTTGGCCAGATCGCTTTTGCGGAACAGATAAGGCAAAATCCCGGCCACGCTGTCCAAGGGGACCACGTTCATATCGGGGAAACGCCGGGACCACCCCTTGCCGTTTCCCGCCGGAATGATAACGTTCTTGATGCCTGCCAGGCGGGCTCCGTACAGCTTCTCCCCAATGCCGCCCACGGGCTTTAATTTGCCCTGGAGGGATATTTCCCCGGTAATGGCCCAGTCCTGCCGCACGGGAAAGCCCGTTACCGCGCTGAGCAGGGAGACCAGGATGGCTGCTCCCGCCGAGGGCCCGTCAATATTCCCGCCCCCGACGACATTTAAATGCAGGTCGTAGTTCTGGAGATCCAGCCCCGTCAGCTTCCGGATCACCGAAGCGGCTACAAAAACGGAATCCCGAGCCATGGATCCCGCCGCCTCGTTGAAGCGCAGGCTGCCCTGCCCATGGGCGGCGGGGAAGGCCAGGCTCTCTATTTCCAGCACCGTGCCCATATAGCCGTATGCCCCCAGGCCAAAAACACGTCCCGCCTCCATCCGCCGGGCGGCAAGAGAATGGCTCAGGGGAGAAAGCCGGCTGCTGTGCAAAACCTGTTCCACCAGGGTCGATTCTATTTTTTTAACCGGTCCCCGCCTTTCCACGTAAGCGTCAAAAAGGGCCCGGCTGTAGGCATCCACCAGGATATTCACCGCTTGCCGCCCTTCGCAGGTATGGCTGCTTATTAACCGGGCCGCTTCTTCCTCAAGGGTTATCCCCAGCCTGGCGGCGGCCGCCAGGACAATCTTCTCGATATCGTCAGGCGAAAGCGGCTCAAAGTAGACGGCGGAACACCGGGAGCGCAGGGCCGGCGAGATGGCCTCCGGCGGCCGGGTGGTGGCGCCGATAAGGACAAAATCTGCGGGAGCCCCTTTTTCAAAGATGGTTTTGATATACTTGGGGACCATGGGATCGGAAGGATCGTAGTACGCCGATTCAAAATATACCCGCTTGTCTTCCAGGACTTTGAGCAGCTTGCTCTGCAGCCGGAAGTCCAGTTCCCCAATCTCATCGATAAATAGTATCCCCCCGTGGGCCTCGCTGACCAGGCCCATCTTGGGTTCGGGCACCCCGCCGTCGGCCAGGTCCTTGCGCGCGCCCTGGTAGATGGGATCGTGCACCGAGCCCAGGAGCGGGTTGGCCATATCTCGGGGATCCCAGCGCAGGGTGGTCCCGTCCACTTCGACAAAAGGCGCCTCCTCGGAGAAGGAGGAGTAGGGAATCTTCTTGCACTGCTCCAGGGCCAGCCGGGCGGCGGTGGTCTTCCCCACTCCCGGGGGGCCGTAGAGGATCACGTGGGGAGGATGAGGAGAGGCCAGCTTGGAGAGCAAGGCTTTAACCGCTTCCTCCTGACCCACGATTTCGTCAAGGCTGGACGGCCGCAGCTTCTCCAGGGCCGAACGGGAAAGCTCCTGGGCCAGCTTCTTCTCCATCTGGGCATATTTTTTTAAGGTATAGGCATTCTCTACGCCGGCATATTCCTTGACAATCTGCCGCTTAAGGTCTTGAATATATTCTTCGTGGCGCTCCTTGAGCTTCTGCTTTACTTTCCGGTCGATGGATTCTTCCAGGGTTCTGAAGGCCACCTTCTCCGCCAGCAGTTCCTGCAGCTCCTCCAGGAGCTCCGGCAAGGAACCAGCGTCGGGCAGATCGGACAAGGTGGGATTTTCCTTGAGCAGCCTCTGCAGCCCCAGAACCTGGCGGGCCGGCTTGCGGGAACGGATCAAGGAGAGGGCATCAAACTTGCCCGCTTTCAGGACCATCTCCTCCGGACCGTAAAAGGCGACAATTTTTTTTATTAGGGCGGCCACCTGCCGTTGCTTCTCTTTGTTGTCATCCGCCATCCTGGTGCCTCCTTATCCGTCGCTATCCTTCTCCACTGCAATGGTGATCTCCGCCTTAACACCTCCGGCCAGCCTGACGACTACCCGGTGTTCCCCCAGGGTTTTGATGGGCTCTTTCAGCTCGATCTTTTTCTTCTCTATCTCCACCCCGGCCTGCTGGAGCACTTCGGCAATATCCGCCGAGGTGACCGAGCCAAACAGCCGCCCCCCTTCGCCGGCGGGCGCTTTTATGGTAAAGATCCTCTGCTCGAGGCTGCCGGCCAGCTCCCGGGACTGCTCTTCCTGGCGCCTGCTTCTCTGCTGTTGGAGCGCCATCTCCCGCTCCCGCTCGCGGAGGCGCTTGGGGGTGGCTTCTTCCGCCAGCCTTCGAGGCAAAAGAAGATTGCGGGCATAGCCGTCGGCAACTTCTTTTATATCCCCTTGCTTCCCCAGTCCGGGAACATCCTTGATTAGAATTACCTTCAAGGGAATCACTCCTTGGCACCTTGGTGCTATGTTATTTCGAGCTTCCGATTCCGGTATCCTTCCCCTGGGAACAGCTAAAAAACGGTGCCGGGCTCAAATCTCTCCAGCACCGTTTTTTTAAGCAAGGTGAAGCCGGGTCCCCTACTCCGACGTAAAGGGCAGCAGCGCCATGATCCGGGCTCTTTTTATGGCCCGCGTCAGCTGGCGCTGGTGCCGGGCACAATTGCCCGAAATCCGCCGCGGCAATATTTTCCCGCGTTCGGTAATAAAGCGCTTCAGCTTTTCCGCCTGCTTGTAGTCGACTTGCTCGACCTTATCCACACAAAAGCTGCATACCTTCTTTTTCGGCTTGCGCCCTTTTTCCCGTTTCAAAAGAATCCTCCTTACCTGCTAGAAAGGAATGTCGTCTTCATTTACCGTCATCTCGTCGCCAGGGAAGCTGTCCGGCCCCACGGTCTCTTCCGTGGACGAACGGGGGCGGTCTAAAAAGGACACTTCATCGGCGACAACTTCCGCCACTTTGCGCCTTATACCCTGGCTGTCATCGTAAGAACGCACCTGCAGGCGTCCGGAAACGGCCACCAGCGACCCTTTTTTCAGATACTGGGAACAGTTTTCCGCCTGCCTTCTCCAGGTGACAATGTTAATGAAATCGGCATCCCTGCCCCCCTGCTGGTTTAAAAAGGGACGATTCACCGCCAGGGTAAAGCTGGCCACGGCGTCGCCTTTGCTTTGCGTGTAGCGTATCTCCGGATCCTGGACCAGCCGCCCCACTAGAATTACCCGGTTTAGCATCCTCTCACCGCCTTATGTTTATTTCCAAAGCGCTATTCCTCTTGGCGGACGATCATAAAACGGATAACCTCGTCGTTGACTTTGAAGAAGTGCTCCAGCTCGGGAACCAACTCCTGGCTGCCTTCAAACTTGAGCAGGTAGTACAACCCTTCGCCGTACTTCTTAATCTCGTAAGCCAACCTGCGCTTGCCCCATTCTTCCAGCTCGCTCTCCTGGACGCCAAATTGCTTGAGCAGATCTTGGAGCTTGTTGCTCAACTCCTGGATCGGCTCTTCCTCCAGGTCCGGCCGGAGAATGAACATGGCTTCGTAACTGGGCATGATTTCACCTCCCTTTGGACTTGCGGCCCCATTTGCCTGGAGCAGGGATAGGCCTTAGCTAGTAGATAATAACATAATTCGCCAAGGGGGACAAGAGTCCGCCAGCGCTGATTTATAATCTTGTCGCCGGCTGCCGGAGGGGAAAGGGAGCAGTTGGCCGCCGGCACAAGGGCTCCTTGATGTGGCCCTGTCGCCGGAAAATAGGCTCTTCCAAGGCGGCAAGACGAAATCCTGCCGAGAGGCGGGGGCGGGGAAGGGGTCCCGGGAGCAGTGGAGGTTTATAGAAGAAAAAGGAAGAGGGCGGTTTGCCGGCACAGGCGGCGGCCTTTTCGACCAATAAAAATAAATTTTGTGGAGACTCAACCGGCGGGAGCAGCACAAAAGAGGGGCCGCCGCCAGCGGCCTTTTCGGTGCCGGAGGGATTTCACTCCTCGTCGCTCTCGGCAATAATCTTCCTTACCCGGCGTTCAAAGCGGCTCCGCGGCAGCAAAACGCTTCGCCCGCAATTTAAGCATTTGATGCGGAAATCCATCCCCACCCGCAGGATCCGCCACTGGTTTGCCCCGCACGGATGCCCTTTTTTCAACTCGACAATTTGTCCGATTTCAAATTTGGCCATCTCTTTTTGCGGTCTTACAAAGCCTCCAGGATCTCGACAATTCGGGCAAAAATCTCGTCGATGTCATCGTTCCCGTTTATTGTAGACAATAAACCCTGCCGGCTGTAATACTGGATCAGGGGTTCCGTTTGCTCCCGGTATACGGCCAGGCGCTCCTTAACGGTATTTAGGGAATCGTCCTCTCTCTGAAAAAGCTCCCCTCCGCAATGGTCGCAAACGTTGCGGACTTTGGGAGGATTAAATTTAATATGATAAGAGGAACCACATTCGCGGCAAACCCTCCGGCCGGTCAACCGGGCCACCAGTTCATCTTCCGTGACATCGATATGAATAACCCGGTCAATCTTTTTCCCCAGGGGACTTAGCACACTCTCCAGGGCCTGGGCCTGGGATACCGACCTGGGGAAGCCGTCCAGCAGCGCCCCGCGGGCACAATCGGGCTCCAAAAGGCGCTCTTTCACGATGTTTACTACCAGCTCATCGGGAACCAGCTGCCCTTTCTCCATATATTCGCGGGCCTTGGTGCCAAGGGGAGAACCGCTTTTAACCGCCGACCGCAAAATGTCGCCCGTGGATATGTAGGCCAGCGAGTATTTTTGGACCATCCGTTCCGCTTGCGTTCCTTTTCCCGCTCCCGGAGGACCCAGCAGGACAATAATCAACACGATCCCTCCCTATATGGAACCCACAAAGAACTTATGAAAATATACTGTTCTTCTTTTCCATGATAATTCCTTCTTTAATATTGAACCGCTCCAACTTACCGCCAGATTCCCAGGCGTTCCACCAAGATCAAGCTCGCCCGCACCAGGAGCGCCTTTTCCAGGCCGGGCCAGGTCCAGGACGGACCCAGCAGGCAGAGCAGGGGAAGAACGGTTCCGCAAAGCACGGCAACCAGTATGTACTGGCGCAGCAAGCCCAGGAAGCCCCCCACCCAGCGATCCAGGACGGAACGCTGGGGCAGCCGCTGCAGGAGAGGAGCCCCGCCGCTTAGGTAAACCGTCCCGCCCAGGAGAAGGAGGAAGAGCAAGAAGGCGGCACTGTTCAAAGCAAGCCGGACCAGAATATCCATCACGGCCCCGGCCTGATCCGCTGCGGGCAAAACGATGACCTGCCGGGCCAGCAGTTCCTGGATCAGCCCCGGGAAGCCTTGGGCCGGAAAGCCGGAAGGCCCGTGGAGACCGGGCGCCTCCACGGGAAGAACCAGGTGGCGGCCCACTAGCGCCCTGATGGTCTCCTCCGCCGACAGGTATTTGGCCAGGAAGCTGGACATATCTTCCTTAAAAAAGCTGCCGGCAGCCAGCACCACAAGCAGCGCCAGCACCTCTCCGCCCATGCGCCTCCCCCCGGAGAGATAGCCGGTCACCGCTCCCCAGGAAATTATGCAAGCCAGCGCCAGATCCACCCAGGTCATTGCTCCCCTCGAAACGCCGTTCTCTGTCTATACATATTTGGAGGAAGCATTTAATATACTTAAAATATCGATACTGGCGAGGTAGTCCGGTGGAAACAAAGTACCTGCTGCCCCCCAAAAAACCGGTTCCCGCGGCACCGGCCCTGCGGGTTAGTTATAAAGATCCCCTGGCCCCGTACAAGGTGGCCCAGACCATCCTGGACCTTTTAACTCCATTGGGCTTTAACGTCCGGGAGAGGGGAATTCTCTGCATCGGGTCCGACCGCTCCACCGGGGACGCCCTGGGCCCCCTGGTGGGCACCATTTTAAGTTCATCACCTCTTTCCCGCACCACTGTCTGGGGGACCCTCAAGGATCCCGTTCATGCCTTGAACCTGGAAGCCCTGTTAAAGAAG
>LFRQ01000064.1:40187-41388 GCA_001512835.1 Clostridia bacterium DTU022 | reverse complement strand
GGAGTAGTTAACCTGGGAGGTTTTATGGAACAGATGGTGCTGCAAAGTACGCGTCTTTACCAGGTAATGGAACTGGCCAAGGTAATCGCCCAGGGCTTGCTTCTGGCCTTGAACCGTTCCTGACGGGCCGCGGCCTCAAGGCGCCGTTTTCCCCCGGGAGGCCGCCGGGACGGCGCCGTCGGACCCTTTGCCCGGCTGCTCTTTCCCGCGCATGACAATGCTTCCCGAAAATACAGCCCCGTCATCCACCACCAGGCCGTTGGCCTTTATATTGCCCAAAACGGCTCCCGAGCTTCGAATATCCAGCTTCCCTTCGGCTTCCAGGGTTCCTTCAAAGCGACCGGCCACGGAGACATTCCGGGCTTTCAAATCGAGAACCCCCCAGCCGCTTTCGCCGATAATGACATCGCCCTGGGTATGAATCTCCCCTTCAACCTTGCCGTCAATCCGGATCGGGCCCTTGGCCCTGATGGTTCCCTTGAAAGTGGTATCTTTTCCGATCACGGTGCTTACTTTTTCGGGGGGCGGTTTTAGCAATTTGATTCCTCCTCCGCGTCCCTTAGCGCATATATTTTAGCGGGTTGACGGGTGTTCCGTTAACGTGAACCTCGTAGTGGAGGTGCGTGCCGGTAGTTCGGCCGCTATTGCCCATGTAGCCGATAACCTGTCCTCGCTTGACCCACTGGCCCGTGGAGACGGCAAAACGCGACAGGTGGCCGTAATAGGTCCGGTAGCCGTAGCCGTGATTGATGATGATTAAATTCCCGTAACCGCCGCGGTAGCCGGCATAAGCAATTCTCCCGGCAGCGGTGGCGTAGATGGGCGAGCCGTACGCGCCGGCTATATCCACTGCGGAATGAAACTGGGTCACCCCGGGGTTGAAGGGCGAAGGCCGGGTTCCGAAGCCGGAGCTGATGCGCCCGCGGGCCGGCCAGATGGAGGGAGTGGCCGCCATGCGGCGTGCATACTCGTCCACCTCTTGCTTTAATATTTCCAGGGAGGCGGTCATCGTGGGAAGAGTATTTTGCAGCACGGACATATTGTAGGTGGCCCGGTCCAGGACCCCCAGGCCGGAGCGGCTGCCCAGGGAGCGCTCGGCGCTGCCTCCCCGGATGCTTTCCGCGCTGCTGGCCACCCATCCTTTACTTTCCTGTTCTTCCTCTTTTGGAAGGGTTATGCCTGTTTTTTCTTCAATGCTGCA
>LFRQ01000064.1:18434-40120 GCA_001512835.1 Clostridia bacterium DTU022 | reverse complement strand
CGGGTGTGCAGGTAGGAATGGAGAAGGGTGGCAAAGCCTCCTATGGCTGCCACCAGCAGGGCCACCAGGAGCTTGCCCACAAAGAGAGGCATTCGAAAACTGTATACCGATTCTTCCGAGTGGGGAACAATCATGATCGTAAAACATGACGAACGCTTTCTTCCCTTCAAAAGCTGCCCGCCTCCCGTCAAGTCGATAATTTCTTGACGGCCTCTTGGATGGCCGCCTTCTCTTCCTCACTTAAATGGTAGCTGGAATCCCCCCGGCGGATCGGCTTCCCGTAAGTGCGGGTCTCTTCCCGCCCATAGATGCTGGTAATCACCACGCCGTCGCGGTTTTGATCCAGCAGGGCCAGGGAGAAGCTGAGATCGCTTCCCGTGTCCTGGAAAGCGTTGTAGCGAACCATGCCCACGCCGCTAATGGAGGAGGCCGCCCGCTTTTCCATCTCCTGCAGCCGGCCATGGATTTGCTTCAGCTCGTCTTGAATGCTTTCCAGGCTGCTGCCATACTGATGGAGGAGCGTCTCCAGGTCCAAGCCTTCCCGCCCCATCACCAGGCGCCGGTAGCGGCGGTGCAGGCGGCGGTGGGCAACTCCCAGGGCCACAAGAGCCAGGGATATAAGCACCAGGGCCAGAACCAGCCCCACGAATATTTCCGCCTGGGAAGAGCCCACAAATGCGCTTATGGTCTCCCAAAAAGTATTAATCCAGTACAAAATTCTCGCCCAACCATTAAGAAATTTTAATATTCCTTAATTCGACGTTAACATCTCTTCTCCTTTTTCTTCTTTAAGAAAATTTGACACAAAAAAAGTTATGTTTCACGTGAAACATAACTTTTTTATTTTCCCCGCCTCCAGCCTAGAGGGTTTCCCCGGGGAGGAGCAGCTCCAACAGTCTTTCCAGGTCTTCTTCGCCATAAAAATGCAGCGTTATGGTCCCTTCTTTGGCCCCGCCGCTGATCTTTACCCTGGTTCCGAAGCGCTGCTGCATCCTGTCCTGAAGCTCCGCCCAGAGGGGGTTTAGCGGGGCGGGCGCTTTAGGCCGGCCGGGGGGCCTGGCTTTTTGAGCCAAATCCGACGCCAGCTTCTCGGCTTCCCGGGCCGTTAACCGCTCGTTAATTATTTTCTGGGCCGCCTCCACCTGCACCTGGGGATCGGTTATGGAGAGCAGCGGCCGGGCCTGCCCCGGCTGAATCCTTCCGGCGGCCAGGGCTTCGATAATGGGTTCCGGCAGCTGCAGGAGGCGCAGGGTGTTGGCTACAGCCGAACGGCTCTTCCCCAATCGCCGGGCCAGTTCCTCCTGGGTCAAGCCAAACTCGTCGATTAACCTCCGGCAGGCTTGCGCTTCCTCAATGGGATTCAAATCCTCCCGCTGCAGGTTTTCAATTAAGGCAACCTCCAGCATCTCCTGGCGCTTTACCTTTCGGACCACCGCCGGCACCTTGTCGATCCCCGCCATCTGGGCCGCCCGGTACCTTCTCTCTCCGGCTACCAGGGTGTAGCCTTCTCCTTCGGGGGCCACCACCACCGCCTGAATTAAGCCGTGCTCCTTGATGGACTGGGCCAACTCTTTTAGCCCTTCTTCATCGAAGTGGCGGCGCGGCTGGTAGGGATTGGGCTTGATCTTGTCAATCTCAATTTCCCTAATTTTAATATCCGATTGGTTCTCCATGGCCCCGGGGATCAGCGCCCCCAGGCCCCGCCCCAGTCTCTTTTTTGCCATCAGCTATCCATCACCTCCTGGGCCAGGGCGAGATAGGTTTCCGCCCCCTTGCTGCGCGGGTCGTAATCAAAAATGTGGGCGCCGTGACTGGGTGCCTCGCTCAGACGCACGTTTCTTGGAATAATGGTTTTGTACACCCGTCCCGGAAAATGGGTTTTTACTTCCTGGACCACTTGCTCGGAAAGGTTGGTTCTGGAGTCGTACATGGTGAGGACCACGCCCTCAATAACCAGCTCTTCATTCAGGTGCCTCCGGACCAGGTTGATAGTGTTCATCAACTGGCCCAGCCCCTCCAGGGCATAGTATTCGCACTGAATGGGAATTACGATGCCGGTGGCCGCCGTCAGGGCGTTAAGGGTGAGCAGCCCCAGGGAGGGCGGGCAGTCGATAATGATAAATTCATACCTGGACTTGATGGGATCCAGCGCCTTTTTTAGCTTCACTTCCCGGCAAACCATGGAGACCAGCTCGATTTCCGCCCCGGCCAACTGGATAGTGGCGGGAGCCACGGTCAAGTTGGGCCACCGGGTGGAAATCAGCACCCGTTCCAGGGGAATGTCATTGATCAGGGTATCGTAGATGCAGGCCTTGATTTCGTTTTTGGCCACCCCTACCCCGCTGGTGGCGTTCCCCTGGGGGTCTATGTCAAGCAGCAGGACCTTTTTCCCAAAATGGGCCAAGGCGGCACTTAAGTTAACTGCGGTAGTGGTTTTGCCAACCCCTCCCTTCTGGTTGGCAATGGCAATAATGCGCGGCATCGTCTACCTCCGTCTCCCAGCAACGATTATCCTTTGGGAAGCCTGATGACCACTTCCAGGTAGTCTTCTTCTTCCCGCTCCGTATACTGCGGATTGAGCCCCGATTTTTCGATTATGTCAATGGCCTGCCGGATGGTATTTAAAAAGATGCGCATGTCCCGGACCACGATCCGGCCGGGCTTTCGGCCTTCCTTTTTCGACCCGCCGCCCACGAGCATCTCTATCTTACGCTCCGTCTGCTGAACGGTCAGTCCTTTTTCCACAATCTCCCTGCAGAGCTGCATCTGTGCGCCCCGATCCCCCAGCTTCAACAAGGCCCGGGCATGCCTCTCCGTAATCGTGCCCTTGATCAACTCTTTTTTAATGGCCTCCGGGAGCTTTAACAGCCTCATCTTATTGGCGATGGTGGACTGGTTTTTGCCCAAGCGCTGAGCCAGGGCTTCCTGGGTAAGGTTAAACTCCTCCAGGAGCCTGGCATAGCCCGTTGCCTCTTCGATGACGTTCAGGTTCTCCCGCTGCAGGTTTTCTATAAGAGCAATAGTCGCCATGGCGCTGTCGTTGACTTCCTTCACCACGGCGGGGATCGTTTTCCAGCCCAGCCTCTTGCAGGCCAGGGTGCGCCGCTCTCCCACCACCAGTTGATACCTTTTCCCGGCCCGTCTCACAATCACCGGATGAAGCAAGCCGTACGTTTTAATGGATTGCATCAGTTCCTGGATTTTTTCTTCGGGAAAGCTGCGCCGCGGCTGGAACGGGTTCGGGTCGATCTCTTCCAGGTCCAGGAGTACGATATTGTCTTTGTTGTCTTCCCGCTCCAAGAACGGGTACCCCTTCGTCCAGTTCTCTTTCATAAGCCACCGCCTTTATATTCCTCTTTCAAGATATTTGACGATGCCGGGGACAATCCTTCCCTCTCCCCGTTTTTTCTTAACAATATTATTCCAGGCGATCCAGGGGCCTTTTTAAAGGAACCCCGTCTCTCCGGGGATATTGGGGAGGGGTAGAGGCCACTTTTTCGAAGATCAACAATACTCTTTTTTCGCCGCTGGGGAGGCAATATTCCCGGCTCTCCTTAAACCTGCCCCCGCAAAGCTCCAGAGCCCGGCGGGAGCGCTCCAGCTCCTCGTAAGCCCGGGGCCCTTTAAAGAACACCAGCCTCCCGCCCAGGGCCGCCAGGGGCAGGGAGAGCTCCAGAAGAACGGATGTATGGGCCACCGCCCGGCTTAAGACGGTGCCGAATCGTTCTCGATATTCTTCCTGCTGCCCGATTTTTTCCGCCCTTCCGTGGAGGAGAAAGACCTCCGCCAGCCCCAGCTCCGCCACAACATTTTTTAAAAAGTTGATCTTGCGGCCGTTGGCTTCCAGCAGGAAGAAGGGGGTGCCGGGGGAGATGATTTTTAAAGGCAGCCCCGGGAAGCCGGCCCCGGTTCCCAGGTCCAATACCGCTCCCGAATGAAGAAGGGAAAAAGAAGCGGGCACCAGGCTGTCGTAGAAGTGCTTTCCAATGATCTCGGCGGCCGTCTTCTCGCCGACGAGGCGCTGCTTTTTCAAGCCTTCCAGGAGCAGCCCGGCAAATTGCAGCAACTGCCCCTTTTCCCGGGCTCCCGCCTCCAGGCCCAACTCCTCCAGCACGCCCTCCAGCAGGGCCCGGTTATCATTCATCTCTTGCATAAAGGCCTCCTGCTACTTGCCCACGCAAAATTGACTAAAAATCCGGTCCAAAATCTCGTCGCTTAAGGTTTCCCCGGTAATTTCTCCCAGTTTTTCCCAGGCAAATCTCAACTCCAGGCTAACCAGTTCCGCCGGTTCCTGCTCCAGGTTCTCCAAGGCTTTTTCCACACCGGCCCTGGCCTCGCGAAGGGCTTCGGCCTGGCGCAAGGAGGCAAGGAGGGGGTGTTCCCCGCCGCCCCCCATCTGATCCAGGGTGGCCACGATGGCCCGCTCCAGCTGGGAGAGGCCTTTTTTTAGCGGAATCGATGTCTCCACCAGGGGAATTTGGGGGAAGCGGCGGGCCAGATCTCCGGGATCCAGTTCCTGCTTCAGGTCGGTTTTGTTGATCACGAAGATGGCCTTCTGCCCAGGATCCATTAAGCTCAGAATCTCTTCATCCTCTTTCTCCCAGGGAGATGAACCGTCAAACACCATCAACAGGAGCCGGGCCCGGGCAGCCGCTTCCCGGCTGCGCTCAATGCCCACTTTCTCCACGGGATCCCTGGTGCCATGGATGCCGGCAGTATCCACCAGGCGGATGGGGTAGCCCTCCAGGAGAATATAACCTTCCAGAATATCCCTGGTCGTTCCCGGCACTTCATGGACGATGGCCCGCTGCTCCCTCAACAGGGCGTTCAGCAGGGAGGATTTCCCCACGTTCGGTTTTCCGATAATGGCCGTGGCGATCCCTTCCTGGTAGAGCCGTCCCCTCTCCTCACCTTCCAGCAACTCCGCCATGGAGTCCCTCAAGGCGCACAAGGAGTTCCTCAACTCCCGCTGCAGGACCTGGGGATCGAAATCCAGTTCCTCCGGATAGTCAAAGCTGGCCTCGATCCAGGCCAGGGCCTCGACGATATCCTGGCGCAGCCGTCTCACCTTTTGCGAAAGAGCCCCCTGGAGAACCCGGGCGGCGTTTTTAACCCCCTCCTCGGAGCGGGCATGGATTATATTAAAGACGCTTTCAGCCTGGCTCAGGTCAATCCGGCCGTTTAAGAAAGCCCGTTTCGTAAATTCGCCCGGTTCCGCCAGGCGGGCGCCCACCTCCAGCAGCCGCTTCAGGACCATGCGCAGGGGAAAGACCCCGCCGTGGCAGTTGATTTCTACGATATCCTCCCGGGTATAGGTGTAGGGGGCCTTCATAAAAGAAACTAAAACCTCGTCAATGATCTCCCCTCGGGCATCCAGGATGTGACCGTAGTAGATCCGGTGGGAAGCAATCTCCCTCTTCCGCTTCCCCTTGGGGCGGAAAACCTTTTCGGCCAGCAGGAAGGCCTCCGGCCCGCTAACCCTGACAATGCCGATGCCGCCCTCGCCCACGGGAGTGCTGATGGCGGCAATAGTATCCGTCTCCTTCACTGATTACCCCTCCAGCAAAAACATTAAAAACGCCGCCTTTTGCGAAAGGCGGCGTCCCGGAGATCCTGCCTTCTAAACGGGGGCTACGATGACCCGCCGATAAGGCTCTTCCCCTTTGCTGTAAGTCTGAACCGATTCGTCATTCTGCAAAGCCAGGTGAATGGTTCTCCGGTCCTGGGGAGTCATCGGTTCCAGCGCCACCTCTCGCCCCGACTGCTTAACCTTTCGCGCGACCCCCAAAGCCAGGTGCCTTAAGGTCTCCTCCCGGCGGGCGCGGTAATTTCCCACATCCAGAACCACCCTCTTTTTAAGGCCCTGGAACTGCCGCTTCAGAATGGTGTTGAGCAGGTACTGCAAATCGTTCAAGGTCCGCCCGCGCCTTCCGATTAAAACGCCGCTTTTCCGGCCGCTTATCTCCACCTGGAAATACTCCTCTTCCTCCCGGACCTGGATCTTATTATCCCCCAGGCCCATCTTTTCGAGAAGTTCCTGCAGGAAATGGTGCAGATATTCCACGGGTTCGTATTTTACGGAAACCCGGACCCGGGCCTCCTTGCTGCCGATAAGACCTAAAAATCCCTGGCTGGGTTCGCTTAAAACAACGATCTCCGCATTCCCTTTTTTGACCCCTAAAGCGGCCAGCGCCTTCTCCACCGCTTCTTCAACGCTCCGCCCCGAAGTTTCTATTTCTCTCATTTCTACTTCTTTTTCCCTTCCTTCTTTTTGCCTTCTTTGGGGTTGTTTTTTTCTTCCTTGGACTTGGCACCAACTTTAGAGCCATCTATTTCCGTGCCGGCTTTCACCGGCGCCTCTTTTCCTCTCTTAAGGCCGGATACCAGGTAATGCTGCCCGATGGAAAGCAGGTTGTTCATAGTCCAGTAGAGAACCAGCCCGGCCGGGAAATTAAAACTTAAATAGGTTATTAAAGCCGGCATCAGGTAAAGAAGCGTCTTCTGGTTGGGATCGGTCATGGTTAAACGGGAATAAAGAAAAGTAGTAAGTCCCGATATGATGGGAAAAGCATATAAAATCGGGCTTTCCCTGGAGAGAGACAGAAGATTGATAAATTCCAGGGAAGGGATCAGGTACGGGCTGAAGTTCGGCAGATTAACAATGCCGAAATCGTTAATCTGGCTTAACATCCTGAAGATCCCCACCAGGATGGGAAGCTGGATTAATAAAGGCAGGCAGCCGGCCAAGGGGTTGATCTTGTTGGCCTGCATAAACTCCATGAGTTCTTTGTTCTGCTTTTCCGGATCATTCTTGTACTTCTGCTGAATCCTTTTAATCTCCGGCTGCAGATCTTGCATCTTTTTCGCCGATTCGATCTGCTTGTTGTTCAGCGGAAAAGTGATCGCCTTTACAATAACGGAGAGAATGATTATGGAGACCCCCAGGTTGGGCACCAGGGAGAATATGTAACTAAGGACGGTATTAAAAAACTCGGCAATGGCGGCAGTCATTTATTTCCCTCCCAAAACCGGTGATTACTCCAGGGGTTGGTAACCACCGGGAGAAAAGGGGTGGCACCGGAGAATCCTTTTTAATCCCAAATAGCTTCCCCTCAAGACACCGTATTTTTCAATGGCTTCATAGCAGTACTGGGAACAAGTGGGGTAAAACCGGCAGACCGCTGGTTTCAGGGGGGAAATATAATTTTGGTATATGCGAAGGGTAATCAGGGCCGCTTTTTTAATCCAGGCTGCCGCTTTTAAAGGCCCTTTTTGACCAGTTTTCCCTTCCGGCAAAGATTAAGCAACTCCTCCCTGGCATGATGAAAGGAAACTTGCGGTTTTCGGGCGATGATGATAAAATCATAGCCTTCCACAAGCTGGCCTTGTATCTCTCGGAAAGCCTCGCTGTAAACCCGCTTCATGCGGTGCCTGAGCACGCTGTTGCCGATTTTCCTGCTGATGGAGAAGCCCACTCGATTTTTAATATTATCCCGGTTAAAAAAATAATATAAAACTATATTTTCGGAAACCAGAGCTTTCCCGTGCCGGTAAACCTTTCTGAACTCCCAGCTTTTCTTTAATCTTCCCGGGTGGCGGCTCTTCATCAGGCGCTCAACTTTTTCCTCATTTTCTGCCGTCTTCTTTTCAGGACCATCCGGCCCGCCCGGGTGCTCATTCTTTTCATGAACCCGTGGGTTTTTTTCCTTTTCCGCTTTTTGGGTTGAAATGTCCTTTTCATAATCGTTCCTTCCTAGTCATTTTCTGTTCAGACGTAAAAAAATTATACCTTAACGAATTTAAACGTGTCAAGGAGAACCCCCTCTTCCTTCCGCATAGATACTATGTTCGTCGTTGCGGAGTAACCCGTTATCTGTTAAGATATTATTTACCGATATTAAACCATGGCAGGCTAGTTTATCCACAGGACCTGTGAATAACGCACTCAAATTGTGAATATTTTCCCCTTTGTGGGGATGTTTTTCACTATATTTGGGAGGAATTATATAGTGAACAGCGAACTTGCTCAAATTTGGTCCCTGGCTCTCTCCGAAATCGAAAAGGACATTAGCAAGCCCAGTTTTGAAACCTGGCTAAAAACAACCAGGCCGGTATCGATAAACAACGATACCATTATCATCGAAGTGCCCAACGTGTTCACCAAGGACTGGCTGGAAAGCCGCTACAAAGATCTGATTATAAAGGTATTGCGCCAGATTACCTCCTCAAACTACGATGTGAATTTTGTAACTTCTCCTTTCGTCGATCTCGAAGAAAGCGCCGGGCAGGAGCAAACGTTTTCGCCTCCTTCTTCTTCAACCCTGGCTGCGGAGAGGAGGGCGCCCGCTTCCTCCCTCTTCAACCCCAACCCGCGCTATACCTTTGAAACTTTTGTGGTCGGCGACTGCAACCGCCTGGCCCATGCCGCCGCCCTGGCCGTAGCCGAAGCACCCTCCAGGGCCTACAACCCGCTTTTTATTTATGGCGGCGTCGGCCTGGGCAAGACCCACCTTCTTCATGCCATCGGCCAGCACATCATTAAAAAGCACAACCTGGAGCGGATTTTTTATTTTTCTTCCGAGAAATTCACCAATGAGTTCATCAATGCCATCCGGGACAACAAGACCGTGGAATTCCGCAACAAGTACCGCAATGTGGATGTTCTGCTCATCGATGACATCCAGTTTTTAGCAGGTAAGGAGCAGACCCAGGAAGAATTCTTCCACACTTTCAATGCCCTCCATGAGAATAACCGGCAGATCGTCATCTCCAGCGACCGCCCCCCCAAAGAGATACCGACCCTGGAAGACCGGCTTCGCTCCCGCTTCGAGTGGGGTTTAATTACCGATATACAGCCGCCGGACCTGGAAACCAGAATTGCTATCTTGAAAAAAATCGTAGAAACAAAAGAGATTCACATCCCCGACGAGATCCTGCAATATATTGCCACCAAAATTGACAACAATATCCGGGAGTTGGAAGGAGCCCTCATCCGCATCCTGGCTTATGCCTCCCTCTCCAAAGTATCGATTACCATGCAGTTGGCGGAAGAGGCCCTGAAAAATATCATCTCTGTCCGGAAAAGAAACATTTCGGTCCAGGAGGTTATCCGGACCACGGCCCAGCACTTTAATGTCACCCCGGAGGAGATAATCGCCAAAAAACGAACCCAGCATATTGCCCTGGTCCGCCAGGCAGCCATGTACCTATGCCGGGAGCTTACCGATCTCTCCCTGCCCAGGATTGGAGAAGAGTTTGGTGGAAGAGACCATACAACGGTGCTCCACGCCTGTAAAAAGATTGAGAAGGATATTCAAATAGACAAAGACTTTAAAAACAAGCTGGAAATGATCAAGCAGGAGCTTCTGCATAACTAGGTGGACAACCTGTTTCTATCCCTGTGGATATCTTTCTTATACACACTTTCCCTTTCCCTGTTAACAGGTTTTCCACATCCGCTGCCGAATAATGATCTTTATATGACAGGGTTTGAGGGAGTTTTACACATTTCCACATTATTTACTACCGCTCCTGTCTATATATCTAGCTAGCCCTGCTTGTTTATAGTCTTCTTTTTTCGAAGGAGGTTTTGACCTTGAAGTTCACCTGCGAAAGAGAACCTTTCAAAACCGGTTTGGAGTTGGTGGAAAAAGCCCTCCCAGTGAGATCGACGATACCGGTAATCAATAATATCCTAATGGAAATAGAACAGAAGAGGCTGCGCTTTACGGCCACCAACCTGGAGTTGGACATCAGGTACCAGCTGGAGGAAGGGATTGCCGGCAGCAATCAGGATCTATCCTTCAAAGTGCTCCTGCCGCCCAAGATCGTGAATATAACCAGGCATCTGCCGGCAGAGGATATAATTATGGAGTACAACGAGGATCATTACCGGCTTAATCTCTCCAGCGGACCGGCCAAGTTTACCCTTTACGGGGCGGATCCTTCCGATTTTCCCCAGGTAAATGAGGGAAGCGCCGCTCCTCCCGGGGCCTGGGAAATAGCGGAGGCGGAATTAAAGCAAATATTGAGGAGAGTCATCTTTGCTCTCTCCACCGATGAAACCAGGCCGGCCTTCAATGGGGTGCTCTTTGTTTTCGAACCGGGCGAAGTGACCCTGACGGCTTCGGATACTTACCGCCTGGTAGTCAAAAAGACGGCCGTCAATGGCTGGAATTTTCCGGATAATGTATTCCTGGTCCCCGGGAAGGCGCTGCGGGAGTTAATGAAAATTTTAGGTGACGGGGATAGGGCGGTAAAAGTCTTTCCTGAAGGGAAGAAACTGGTTTTCAGCCTGGAGGGCGTATCCCTGTCCACCAGGCTGCTGGAGGAAAGATATCCTGATGTAAGGGAAGTTATTCCCCAAAAATACGAGACCAGGATCCAGGTGGAACGCAAACTGCTGGAAGATTCCGTGGTGCGGGCTTCCCTTTTATCGGAGGGAATTAACCAGGCCATACGCTTGCAGGTTAAAGAAGGGGAGCTGGAGGTAAGCGTATCTTCCGAGACGGGAAGAATGGAAGAAACCCTGGCGGTGGAACAGGAAGGTCAGGAGGTGGAAATATACGTTAACAGCCGCTTCCTCATTGACTTCCTCAAGTCCGTTGACAGCAAGTCTATATCCATGGATTTTAACGGCAAAAACGGACCCATTGTCATTCGTCCCCTGGAAGATGACGGCCATCTGTACATGGTTTTGCCCATTAAGATGGAGTAAGCCGGGCGCGAGGTAGATAGTTTGTACTTGCAAAAAATAAATCTGGTCAATTTTCGCAATTACGGGAAGCAGGAGATCGCCTTTCATCCTGAGTTGAATATTTTTTATGGCGCCAATGCCCAGGGAAAGACCAATTTGCTGGAAGCCATTTATTATCTTGCCGTTACGCGCTCCTTTCGCACCAGCCAGGATGCTGAATTGATCAAGCGGGGGGAGCAATATTTTTTTTTAAGGGGAAGGTTTGCCCGGAAAAAGAGCGATTCCGTTGTCCAGGTGGAGATCGGATACCGGGGCTCGCAAAGGATCCAGGTAAAATTAAACGGGGTGCCGGCCAAAAGAATTGAAGTGGCCAACCTATTGCCGGTTGTTGTCTTTAGCCCCGAGGACCTTCTGCTCATCAAGGAGGGTCCCGGGAGGCGCCGGCGCTTTATCAACCTGGAAGGATCTCGCTTGAGAAAGGTATATTACCGCGATTTGAAAGAATATCAACGGGCGCTAATGCAGCGCAACCGGCTGCTTAAGGAAAACAAGGGGCTGGAAGTAAAAGAAGAGCTTTTTGAACCTTGGAACAAGGTTTTGTGCAACTATGGGAGCCGCATTATTAGACAGCGACTCTCCTTGTTAAAAAGCCTGGAGCGGGAGGCGATCCCCTTTTTTCAGTATTTAACATCGCAGAAGGAAGAGTTGTCCCTGCGCTATATATCCAGTTTTCCGCTTCCTCCCGAAGATGGAAAGATGGAGGAACATTTTCTTAAATCTCTTCAAGGAAGATACGGGGAGGAGAGAAGGAGGGGGTATACCCTGGTCGGCCCCCACCTGGACGATTTTGAGATCTTGATTAACGGCGCCGAAGCCCAAAAATATGCTTCTCAGGGGCAGCAGAGGAGCGCCGTTCTGGCCTTAAAGATGGCGGAAGTAAAACTTTTTAATGCCTATTACGGGGAGAGCCCCCTGGTCCTTCTGGACGATGTTTTCTCGGAGTTGGACGGGGAGAGAAAGAGGCATCTGCTCCAGCACCTGGAGCAGATGGAGGCCCAGGTTTTTATAACCGGGGTTGAATTGCCCCGCTATTTTAAAGGAGAAGCCAAAATTTTTCAGGTTAATGAGGGAATGATATCTAATGAAGGAAATTGGGGAGATCATTGAGCAACTGCTAAAAGAAAGGAATATGTGGAACCGGGTTCAAGAGTTCAGCTTGCTGGAGGCATGGGAGACGATAGTGGGGGAGCGGATCGGTTCCGTCAGCAGGGCCCGGAGCATTAGCAAGGGAATTTTAAAAGTGGAGGTGGCGGACTCTACCTGGGTCTATCACTTGAATTTGTTAAAACCAAGGCTGATTAAGCAATTAAACGAGCATGCCCAGAAGAAGCTGGTGAAAGACATTATATTTCAAATCGGAGAGGTGGAGAAGCAGGAAAAATAATAACGGAAAGCAAAGTTTTTTAGCAAAAGAGAAGCCAAGGGGGCTTATTATGTTTTTACATACCGGCGGATCTAATATTATCTATTTCTGGGATATTGTGGGAATTTTTGATTTAAATCTTCGGGAAGAGCCGATCAACAAGCAGTTCCTGGAATCCAGGGTGGAAAACGGTTTTTTAAAGGCTAACGATTTCAAGCAGCATAAGTCTTTTGTGGTTACCAAGGATAAGGTTTATCTCTCGCCCATCGCTCCTGCCACTCTGGCCAAGCGAAATAAGCCCTCTCGTTTCCCTTGAAATGATCCTCTAGGTCTTATGATATAATGGGTTTAGCGACAGAGAATCACTGGAGGTAAAAAATGCAGAAACCCAACTCCGAGTACGACGCCACCCATATACAGATCCTGGAAGGCTTGGAGGCCGTCCGCCGCCGCCCGGGCATGTATATAGGTTCTACGGGAAGCCGCGGCCTTCATCAGCTGGTTTTCGAGGTTGTTGACAACAGCATCGACGAAGTGATGGCCGGCTTCTGCAAGAACATTAAAGTCACCATTAACAAGGATAACAGCGTTACCGTCATCGATGACGGTAGGGGTATTCCCGTGGAAGAACACCCCGAGCAGCACCGTCCGGCCGTGGAAGTGGTCATGACCACCCTTCATGCCGGGGGGAAGTTCAACGGGGAGAGCTACAAGGTATCCGGGGGTCTTCACGGGGTCGGCGTCTCCGTGGTTAATGCCCTTTCCGAATGGCTGGAAGTAGAGGTTTACCGGAATGGAAAAACCTATTATCAAAGATACCAGTACGGCCAAAAAGCCACAGAATTAAAGATTAAAGGTTCTTCCAAGCATACGGGGACCAAGATTACCTTCTTCCCCGATACCACCATTTTTGAGGATATCAACTTTGATGCCCAGGTTATCAAGCAGCGTTTAAGGGAGTTGGCCTTTTTAAATAAGGGAACGCGCATCGTCTTCAAGGATCTGCGGAGCAACCAGCAGGAACAGTTTAAGTACGATGGCGGGATCGTGCAGTTTGTCTCCTTTTTAAATCAAGGCAAAGAAGTTATTCCCAAGAAGCCGATCTATATTGAAAAAGAGAAAAACGGCTGCCACGCGGAGATTGCCTTGCAATACCATTCCGGCTACAACGAGATAATCTACTCTTACGCCAACAATATCCATACTCAGGAGGGCGGAACCCACGAAGCCGGCTTCAAGGCTTCCCTGACCCGATTGATCAACGATTTTGCCAGAAAACTCGGCATATTAAAAGATAATCATAGCAATCTTGCCGGGGAAGATATCCGGGAAGGGATGACCGGCGTAATCAGCGTTAAGCTGCTGGACCCGCAATTCGAAGGCCAGACCAAAACGAAGCTGGGCAACACCGAGGTGCGCAGCATTGTGGACAGCGTTTTGTACGAAGGCCTGGAGGAATACCTGGAACAGAACCCGGCGGTAGCCCGCAAAATTATCGAAAAGGCGGTGCAGGCGTACCGGGCCCGGGAAGCGGCGCGCAAGGCCCGGGAGCTGACCCGGAGAAAGGGCGCCCTGGATTTTGCCAATCTCCCCGGGAAGCTGGCCGATTGCACCAGCCGGGATCCCCAGGAAAGCGAGCTCTTCCTGGTGGAGGGGGATTCGGCGGGAGGCTCGGCCAAGCAGGGGCGCGACCGCCGTTTCCAGGCGATTCTTCCCTTGAGGGGCAAAATTCTTAATGTGGAAAAGGCCCGGATGGACAAGATTTTGGCCAACGAGGAGATCCGCACCATGATTACGGCCATCGGAACAGGGGTAAAGAGCGATTTTACCCTGGATAAAGTGCGCTACCATAAGATTGTGATTATGACCGATGCCGACGTGGACGGCTCCCATATCCGGATTCTTCTCTTGACCTTTTTCTATCGCTTCATGCTGCCCCTTATCGAAGCGGGCTATGTTTACATTGCCCAGCCGCCCCTTTACAAGGTTAAAAAGGGAAAAGAGGAGCGCTACTTGTTCCGGGACGAAGAGTTGGAAGAGCTCCTGGAGTCCTGGGGCAAAGATGGAGTTAATGTTCAGCGCTACAAGGGCTTGGGGGAGATGAATCCCGACCAGTTGTGGGAAACAACCATGAATCCCGAAACCCGCATTATCAAGCGCGTGGAGATTGCCGATGCCTTCCAGGCGGATCAGATTTTCAATATCCTGATGGGGGACAAGGTAGAGCCCCGGCGCCAGTTTATCGAGGAGAATGCCGGGCTGGTAAAGAACCTGGATATTTAGGCCGGCAAGGGAGCCCTTTCAGCGCCGCTGCCCGGCCGCTTTCCAGCCGGGCTTTTTGATTAAGGCAAACGGTCGCGGTGCCAACAGGAGGCGGTAGCGGAAGCGGCCCGGGAGGGACGGGCCCGCCCTTTTCGCCAAGGGGGAACTGTGATAAAATCAAAGCGTTAAAAACTACCTTTAACGCAGTAAGGAGAAGGGAATGGCGGATCAAAACAAAATCATACCGGTTACCATTTACGATGAAGTAAAGAGCTCTTTCCTGGACTATGCCATGAGCGTAATTGTGAGCCGGGCCTTGCCCGATGTGCGGGACGGTTTGAAGCCGGTGCACCGGCGCATTCTCTATGCCATGCTGGAAATGGGCTGTACGCCGGATAAGCCCTACCGCAAATCCGCCCGCATCGTCGGCGAGGTTCTGGGCAAGTATCACCCCCACGGGGAGACGGCTCTGTATGATACCCTGGTGCGCATGGCCCAGGATTTCGCCATCCGCTACCCCCTGGTGGACGGGCACGGGAACTTTGGCTCCCTGGACGGGGATTCGGCGGCGGCGATGCGCTACACCGAAGCCCGGATGGCGCCCATCGCCATGGAGCTTTTGACCGATCTGCATAAAAACACCGTCGATTTCCGCCCCAATTTTGACGAGAGCTTGATGGAGCCGGTGGTGCTCCCCTCCCGCTTTCCCAACCTGCTGGTCAACGGTTCCGCGGGAATTGCCGTGGGGATGGCCACCAATATTCCTCCCCACAATTTGGGGGAGACCATCGACGCCCTGCAGTTGCTGCTGGATAACCCCGAGGTCTCCATCAATGAGCTTATGCGGAAGATACATGGCCCCGATTTCCCCACCGGGGGCATCATTGTCGGNNTATGAAGGCCTCCGGGAGGCCTATACTACCGGGCGGGGGATCATTAAGATCCGGGGCAAGGTCCAGACCGAGAAGAAAGAAAAAGGCCGCCACCAGGTGGTCATTACCGAACTGCCGTACCAGCAGAACAAAGCCCGGCTGGTGGAAAAGATTGCGGACTTGGTTAAGGAGAAGAAGCTGGAGGGGGTAACCGACCTTCGCGACGAGTCGGACCGGGACGGGGTGCGCATTGTCATCGAGGTCAAGCGGGAATACGATGAGAAGGTAATCATCAACCAGCTGTACCGCTATACTCCTTTGCAGCAGACCTACGGGATCATCATGCTGGCGCTGGTGGACGGCTATCCCCGGCTTTTAAACCTGAAAGAGCTCCTCCATTACTACCTGGAGCACCAGAAAGAGATAATCCTGCGCCGGACTCGCTTCGACCTGGAAAAAGCGGAGGAGCGCCAGCATATTGTGGTGGGCCTGCGAATCGCCTTGTCCCGGCTGGACGAGGTAATCGCCTTGATTCGACGGTCTCCCGATGTTAAAAGCGCCCGGGAAGGGCTGATGAAGCTCCTTTCCCTGACGGAGCAGCAGGCCCAGGCCATCCTGGATATGCGCCTGCAAAAACTTACCCGCCTGGAAATTTCCAAGCTGGAAGAGGAGTACCGGGAACTGGAGCAAAAAATAGCCTATTTCCGCCGGGTCCTGGCGGAAGAAGCCCTGGTCAAGGAGATTATCAGGAACGAGCTGGAGGAGATTAAAAAGAAGCACAGCGACCCGCGGCGCACTCAAATTGTGGCCGACGAAGAAGAGGTCACCGTGGAGGACTTGATTTTTGAAGAAGACGTGGTGATCACCCTGACGGACCGGGGCTACATCAAGCGCCTCCCCCTGGCCACTTACCGCAGCCAGGGCCGGGGCGGCCGCGGGAAGATTGGCGTTCAACCCCTGGCCAACGACCGCGTGGAGCAGATCCATGCCGCCACCACCCTGCACCGGCTGCTCTGCTTCAGCAACCGGGGCAAGGTATACCTGCTTCGGGTTTACGAGATTCCCGAAGCCGGCCGCCACGCCCGGGGCACGGCCCTGGTAAACCTGCTGCCCTTGGAAGAGAAAGAGTTTATTACCGCCATTCTGCCCATCCGGGAATACGATCCCGGCCTCTTCCTGCTCATGGTTACCAAGGGGGGGCTGGTGAAGAAAACTTCGCTCCGGGATTTCCGGAGGACCCGCAAAAACGGCTTGACGGCTATCAGCCTGCTGGAGGAGGACGAGTTGATCGCGGTCAGGCTGACGGATGGCCGGAAGCAGGTTTTGATTGCTACGGAAGAGGGCAAGTTTATCCGGTTCCACGAGCGGGAAGTCAGAACGATGGGGCGATCGGCCCGGGGCGTTAGAGCCATAGAGCTTTCGCCGGGCACCGCCGTGGTAGGCGCCGACTTGATCGACACCGGCCAGGAGGTGCTGATGGTCTCGGCCCGGGGCTACGGCAAGCGCGTAGCGGAGAAGGAGTTTCGACTCCAGCGCCGGGGCGGAAAAGGGCTGATCGGGATGAAGATTAGCCAGGTTAGCGGCCCCCTGAGAGGCTTTGTCACTTTAAAAGGCGAGGAAGAGGAAGAATTTATCATTGTAACCGCCAAAGGCATTGTCAACCGGCAGAAGAGCGATCAGGTATCCCTGATGGGCCGCTATGCCCGCGGGGTAACCCTTATTCGCCTGGACAAGGAAGATCGGGTGGTCAACCTGGTTGGCCTTGACTAGATGGGAGCATAGCCGTGAAAGGTACTGGCGCTAGAGCTTTCCTGCTGCTACTTATCCTGGCGGCCCTGGTGCCGGCCCTGGCCGGGTGCGGCCATGAGCCGGCTTTTGGCGAAGACGGTTCCCCGCCCCTGAGCGGGGATGTGGCGGTCCTCGGCTACAGCCTGGAAGGCCTGGTAGCCGCCCTGGAGGCGGCCGACCAGGGTGCCGCCGTGATGGTTTTCTATGAAGAGGAAGAGCCCTTGCCTGCCGGCGGCTTCCGGTGGCAGGAGGGGGTCCTCTGCCCCGCCGATGACAGCCCGGAGGCGGAGGCGGAGCTGAAGGCGGCGCTGCAGAGCAGCGGCGCCGGCCAGAGCTACATCGACTTCTTTTGCCGGCACATTGAGGAGGACCTGGCCTGGTTGACTCGGGAGATCGGCGTCCGCTGGTCTCCGCTGCCGGAAGCCATGCTGTGCCGGCCTCAAAATACAAGCGAGGTGCAGTTTTACCGGCGCCTGGAAGAGGCGGCCCGGAAAAAAGGGGTACGCTTTTTTAGCGGGACCTCGGTAACGGAGATCCGCTTGAATTCCGCAGAGAGAGTCGAAGGGCTTACCATTGAGAAGGAGGGCATCCGGCGGCAGGTCTTTGCCCCGACGGTCATTTTGTCCGGCGGGGGCTACCTGGGGAACCGGGAACTGATGTCCCGGGTGGCTCCCCGGGTTACTCCGGCTCCCTGGGGCGATCAGGCCGCGTCGTCGGCGGTGGATCTGGCCCTCTCTCTGGATCTTGACCTGACGGGTGCCCACCGCTTCCTTTATTCCCTGGCGGTGGAGGAAAACGGTCGCTGGAAAACGCCTCTTCTTCCCGAAGAGGCGCTCCTGATTGCCGGGTCCAGGATTGTCCCCGTAAGGGGGAAAAGTGCTGGGGAGTTGGTGCAGGCCATCAAAGCGGCCGGCACCCAAAAGGGCTACCTGCTGATGATGGAGCCTGCGGATCCCCAGGCCCGGGGCGTGGCCGGCTGGCGGCGGTATGACAACCTGGAGGCATTTATGAAAGCCAACGATCTGGATCTCTCCCTGCTCAGAAGCTGGTTCTCCCGCCCCTGGCAGCGGTACCGGGGGATCGAAGTCCAGTTGGTGGCCGAATACTGCCTGGGCGGGATCGCCGCCTCCGAAAACGGGGAGTTGCTGCGCCGGGGCAAGCCGGTGGCCGGGCTTTATGGCGTGGGAGAGATTGCCGCCCAGGAGGAGAGGCAGAGCCTGCTCCCCGGCGAGATTTTGGCCCAGGGGATTACCAGGGGTCGCTTTGTAGGCAGCCGGGCCGCCCTGGCGGCACAAGGATAAGCATAGCAGAGAAAGGGGCAGAACATAATGTCAAAGCTGGGCATTACCGATACCACCTTGCGGGATGCCCATCAATCCTTGATGGCCACCCGCATGCGCATTGAAGATATGCTGCCGGCGGTGGAGATGATGGATCGGGTCGGCTATCACTCTCTGGAGGTTTGGGGGGGAGCCACCTTCGACAGTTGCCTGCGGTTCTTAAACGAGGATCCCTGGGAGCGGCTGCGCGTGCTGCGCCGCCATTTTAAAAATACCAAGCTGCAGATGCTGCTGCGGGGGCAGAACTTGGTGGGCTACCGGCATTACCCCGACGACGTGGTGGCGGAATTCGTCAAGCGGGCCGTGGCCAACGGGATCGACATCATCCGCATCTTTGACGCCTTGAACGACGTGCGCAACATGGAGCAAGCCATCCGCTGCACCAAGGCGGTAGGGGCTCATGTCCAGGGCGCCATAAGCTATACCATCAGCCCCGTACACGACATTCCCCATTTTATCGAGGTGGGCCGGCAGCTAAAGGAGTTGGGGGCGGATTCCATCTGCATCAAGGACATGGCCGGGCTGTTGTCCCCCTATGATGCTTACGAGTTAATCAGCCGGCTCAAAAAAGAACTGGGCCTGCCCGTCCAGCTGCACTGCCATTATACCAGCGGCATGGCCTCCATGACCTACTTGAAGGCCATCGAGGCGGGGGTGGATGTGGTGGATACCGCCAGCGCCGCCCTTTCCCTGGGAACCAGCCAGCCTTCCACGGACAGCCTGGTGGCGGCGCTGCAGGGGACGCCCTACGACACCGGCCTGGACCTGAGCCTGCTTTCGCAGATTAGCCAGCATTTCAAGGAGATCAGCAAGGGCTATGATATTCCCCGGGAAATAATGCTGGGGGTGGATACCAACGTTTTAACTTACCAGATCCCCGGGGGGATGATCTCCAACCTGGCCGCCCAGCTGGCGGAGCAAAAGGCTTCCCACCTGCTGAAAGAAGTGCTGGAAGAGGTGCCCCGGGTCCGGGCCGACCTGGGCCACCCTCCCCTGGTCACCCCCAGCAGCCAGATTGTGGGCACGCAGGCGGTGCTCAACGTCCTGCTGGGAGAGCGCTACAAGGTGGTTTCCACGGAGATCAAAAATTACCTGCGGGGCCTCTACGGCAGGCCGCCGGGGCCCGTAAACCCGGAAGTGCTGCGCCGGGTGCTCAAGGAGGAAGAACCGGTAACCGTCCGCCCCGCCGATCTGCTCAAGCCGCAGCTGGAGGAGGCCCGCCGGGAGATTGCCCCCCTGATGCAGCAGGAAGAGGACCTCTTGACCTACATTCTTTTCCCCAACGTGGCCGTCGACTTCTTTAAGCGGAGGCAAGGGCTGCTTCCGGCCAAAGAGGAGCACGCAGGCCCGGCGGCAGGGGCGGAAACGGCCCGGGAGAAGCAGTGGGGGCATGAGGACTTTAATCAAATTGACCGGAGCCTTCTCCTCCAGGATGGGGAAGAGCCCGTCTACCCGGCCTAGGGTTGTTCCGGGGCGCCTGGAAAAAAGGAAAGCGCCCCAGGAGACGCCCCGGTGGAAAGGGGCCGCAAAACGGCCCCGGAGCGGGGATTGGTTGTTGACACCGGGTCGGGGGGAGAGGTATAATAAAAAACAATATTTAGACCAAACTGATTACAGGTGATGAAGGGGAGGAGTAGGCAATCCCCTTTTTGCAGAGAGCCGGCGGCAGCTGCGAGCCGGTAAAAGGGTTTGCTGAAGGTCGCCCCGGAGCTGTTCGGCCGAAACAAGAGTAAGCCGGACCGGTTCAAGCCCGTTATAACCGTCGAGTATCCGAAAGCGGGATTGCTTTCGGGAAAAGGGTGGTACCGCGAAGGGAGGACCTTCGCCCCTTTGGGCGGAGGTCTCTTTTTTTCCAACATATTTACAACGGAGAGGAGTATGGAAGGATGTCTAGGCTGGTATTTATCAACGGAAAAATGGTTCCCCGGCAGGAAGCCGGCGTCTCGGTTTTCGATCACGGCTTTTTGTATGGTGACGGCGTTTTCGAAGGGATACGCGCTTACAATGGACGCATCTTCCGCCTGAAGGAACATATTCGCCGCCTCTACCAGTCGGCTCACCATATCATGCTGGAGATGCCTTACGACGAGGAGACCATGGCCCGAAATGTTGTGGAGACGGTGAGAGCCAACCACCTGAAGGATGCCTACATCAGGGTGGTGGTTTCCCGGGGAGTGGGAGACCTGGGGCTGGACCCCCGCAAATGCAAGGAATGCAGCGTGGTCATTATCGCCGACAGCATCGTGCTTTACCCCGATGAATTATACGAACAGGGCTTAAAGGTGATCAGCGTTCCGACCCGCCGGAACGCCGTTGATGCCCTGGATCCCCAGATCAAATCCTTAAACTATCTGAACAATATTCTGGTCAAGATAGAGGCCAACCAGGCCGGCGTTATGGAAGCCATTATGCTCAACCGGGACGGGTACGTTACCGAGGGCTCCGGGGACAACCTGTTTATCGTCCGCCGGGGCAATCTGATTACCCCTCCCTCCTACCTGGGCATCCTGGAAGGGATTACCAGAAACGCGGTAATTGAACTGGCCCGGAAGGAAGGGCTGACGGTGCTGGAGGCTCCCTTTACCCGGCACGATCTGTATATCGCCGAGGAATGTTTCCTTACCGGTACCGCCGCGGAGATTATTCCGGTAATCGAAGTGGATATGCGCCGGATCGGAACGGGCCGCCCCGGGCCGATAACCCGGCGCCTCATGGAAAGCTTCCGGGAGTTGGCCCGGTCGGAAGGGACGCCGGTTTACTAGAGAATAAGCCAAGCAGAGGAGAGTTGAAAATGCGCAGCCACAAGGTTATCAAAGGAGTGGAACGGGCTCCCCACCGCGCCCTGTTTTGGGCCATGGGCTATCACCCCGCCGAACTGGCGCAGCCCCTGGTGGGCGTAGTTTGTCCGGCCAACGAGATTGTGCCGGGCCATATTCACTTGGACAAGGTGGCCGAGGCGGTTAAGGCCGGGGTGCGCCTGGCGGGAGGCACCCCGATCCAGTTTTCCACCATTGCCATCTGCGACGGGATTGCCATGAATCACCGGGGGATGCACTACTCCCTGGCCAGCCGGGAGTTGATTGCCGACAGCATCGAATCCATGGCGGAGGCACACTGCTTTGATGCCCTGGTGCTAATTGCCAATTGCGACAAGGTGGTTCCCGGCATGCTCATGGCGGCGGCCAGGCTAAATCTGCCCTCCATTATTGTCAGCGGAGGGCCGATGCTGGCGGGAACTTACGGCNNGAAACGGCTTGGCATCAGCCATCGGCGGATCGCCTGGGCAGGGACCAAGGATAAGAACG
>LFRQ01000064.1:9548-18390 GCA_001512835.1 Clostridia bacterium DTU022 | reverse complement strand
AGATGTGTATAAGAGACAGGCCCTGGGTATGGCCCTCCCCGGCAACGGGACGATAGCGGCGGTAAGCGCGGACCGCCTGCGCCTGGCCAAGGAGGCCGGCATCAGGGTGATATCCCTGTTGAAGGAGGGGATCACCCCCAGCCGGATTTTGACGGAAAAGGCTTTTTACAACGCCCTGGCCCTGGATAACGCCCTGGGCTGCTCCACCAATACCGTCTTGCATTTGGCCGCCGTGGCCCACGAAAGGGGCTTGCCCTTCAACCTGGGGGAGGTTAATATAATCAGTGGCCGCATCCCGCAGCTTTGCCTGCTCAGTCCCGCGGGAGAGCACCGCGTGGAGGACCTGCACCGGTGCGGCGGCGTGTCCGTGGTGCTGAAGGAACTGGCCCGGGCCGGCTTGATCTATCCGGAGGAGATTACCGTTACCGGGAAGACCCTCGGCGAGAACCTGGCCGGGGCTGGGGAGCCGGACGGCCAGGTAGTCCGTCCCCTGGAAAAGCCCCATCAGCCCACGGGGGGCCTGGCGGTGCTGTACGGCAACCTGGCCCCCGAAGGGGCGGTGGTGAAGCAGGGAGCGGTGGCTCCCGAAATGCTGGTTTCTCGTCTCAAGGCCCGGGTCTTTGACAGTGAAGATTCCGCCGTAGAGGCCATCCTGGGGGGCAAAATTGCTCCCGGCGAGGCAATTGTGATCCGCTACGAGGGCCCCCGGGGAGGTCCCGGGATGCGGGAGATGCTTTCGCCGACGGCGGCCTTGGCCGGCATGGGACTGGATCGGGAGGTGGCCCTCATTACCGACGGGAGATTTTCCGGGGCTACCCGCGGCGCCTCCATTGGCCACGTTTCCCCGGAAGCGGCCGCCGGCGGGCCCATCGCCCTGGTGGAGGAGGGCGATCTGATCAGCATCGACATTCCCGCCAGGCGGCTGGAGCTCCTGGTGCCGGAGGAGGAGTTGCGGCGCCGCCGGGAATTCTGGCAGGCGCCCGCCCCCAAGGTAAATCACGGCTACTTGCGGCGCTACGCCCAGATGGTCTCCTCGGCCAGCCGGGGAGCGGTTCTCGAGGCGAGGGAGGTCGGTTAGATGACGGCGAAAATGAAAGGGGCGGCCATGGTTATCGCCGCCCTGGAGCAGGAGAAGGTGGATACCGTTTTCGGATATCCCGGGGGGGCGGTACTGCCCCTTTACGATCAACTTTTTCATTCGCGCATCCGCCATATTCTGACCAGGCACGAGCAGGGGGCGGTGCACGCCGCCGACGGTTACGCCCGGGCGGGGGGCCGGGTTGGGGTGGTCTTTGCCACTTCGGGACCGGGAGCCACCAACCTGGTTACCGGTATTGCCAACGCGTACATGGATTCGGTCCCCCTGGTGATCATTACCGGCCAGGTGGCCACCCGCCTGCTGGGAACGGATTCTTTCCAGGAAGCGGATATTACCGGGATTACCCTGCCCATCACCAAGCACAACTACCTGATCCAGGAGATCGCGCAGCTCCCCCAGGCTCTGGCCGAGGCTTTCCATATCGCCGGCACGGGCCGGTGCGGCCCCGTTCTAATCGATATTCCCAAGGATATATTTGAGCAGGAGGGCCGCTTTGACTACCCGCGCCAGGTGGATATCCCCGGGTACAAGCCAACCTACGAGGGGCATCCCGGGCAGATCAACCGGGCCGTTAAAGCCATCCGGGACGCCCGGAAGCCGGTAATCTTTGCCGGGGGTGGGGTTATCCGCTCCGGAGCCTCCCAGGAGCTGCGGGCCCTGGCGGAGAAGGGGCAGATTCCGGTAACCCTCTCCCTGATGGGCCTGGGAGCGATTCCCGGCGATCATCCCCTCTTCCTGGGCATGCCCGGGATGCACGGGACGGTGGCGGCCAACTACGCCCTCTCCCAGAGCGACCTGATTGTGGCCATCGGGGTGAGGTTTGACGACCGGGTTACCGGCCGTCTGGATAGTTTCGGAAAGGGCGCCAAGATTATTCATATCGATATTGACCCGGCGGAGATCGGCAAAAATATTAAGGTGGATATCCCCATCGTTGGAGACGTCTCCCGGGTGCTGAAGGCCATGATCCAGCGCCTGCAGCCCGGGGACACGGAGAGCTGGCGGCAGCAGACGGAGACCTGGCGCCGGGAGCACCCCCTGCGCTGGGAGGAGCAGGCCGGCTCCCCGTTGAAGCCCCAGTATGTGATCCGCGAAATATGCCGCGCCGCCGGCGAAGAGGCAATAATCACCACCGATGTGGGGCAGCACCAGATGTGGACGGCGCAGCATTACTGCTTCAAAGAACCCGGCACTCTGATCTCCTCGGGGGGGCTGGGCACTATGGGCTTCGGCTTCCCGGCGGCCATCGGGGCCAAGCTGGCCCGGCCGGAAAAGCAGGTCTTCTGCATTGCCGGAGACGGCAGCTTCCAGATGAATGTTCAGGAGCTGGCCACGGCGGTGAGCAACGGCATCGATGTCAAGGTGGCGATCATCAATAACGGCTGCCTGGGCATGGTGCGACAGTGGCAGGAACTCTTTTTTGAAGGGCGCTATTCCTACTCATCCCTGGCCGGCAGCCCCGATTTTGTTAAACTGGCCCAGGCTTACGGCGCCACGGGCTTGCGGGCTGCCACCCCGGAAGAGGTTCCCGGGGTGCTGGAGCAGGCCCTCAAGACCCCGGGCCCGGTGATCATGGATTTTGTGGTGGAGGCGGAGGAGAACGTTTATCCCATGGTTGCTCCCAACCGGCCGATCCATGAAATCATGACGGGAGGGAATCAGGAATGAAACATGTGCTGGCGGTGCTGGTGGAGAATAAACCGGGGGTGCTGACCCGGGTGGCGGGCCTTTTCAGCAGGCGCGGCTTCAACATTGAAAACATTGCCGTGGGAGAGACGGTTGACCCGGGCATTTCCCGGATGACCATTACCGTCAGCGGTGACGATACCACCATCGAGCAAATGGTGAAGCAGCTAAACAAGCTGATCAACGTTTTGAAGGTCAGCGACCTTTCCAGGGAGCCCACGGTTGTCCGGGAACTGATGCTGATTAAGGTCCATGCCGAGGCCAACACCCGCAGCGATATTCAACAGATCGTGGAGACCTTCCGGGCCAAGGTGGTGGATGTGTCTCTGGAGTCCATGATTATTGAAGTAACGGGCAACGACGAGAAGCTGGAGGCCATTAAGCTGCTGCTTCAGCATTACGGGATCCTGGAGATTGCCCGCACCGGGAAGGTGGCTCTCTCCCGGGGTTCAAAGGTGATTAAAGAAAACCCTTGATCGAAACGCCGGCATTAAAAGAAGGGAAGGTTTGAGGAGATTCCGGTTGATTAATCCAGGAAGGCCTTTTAACGGCGGCCGACAAAGGAGATGAGGAAGAGGCTATGGCCGGACAGACCATGATTGAAAAGATCCTGGCCCGGGGAGCGGGGCTGGAGCAGGTTAATCCGGGCCAGCTGATTAACGTAAAAGTGGACCTGGCCCTGGGGAACGATATCACGGCCCCGGTGGCAATTAAAGAGTTCCTGCGCCTGGGCCTGGACCGGGTTTTCGACCCGGAAAAGATCGTGCTGGTGCCGGATCATTTTACCCCCAACCGGGATATTGCCGCCGCCGAGCAGGCCCGCCAGCTGCGGAGCTTTGCGGAAAAATACGGCATTGTCCATTATTACGAGGTGGGCCGGATGGGGGTGGAGCACGCCCTTCTGCCCGAGCAGGGGCTGGTATGGCCGGGGGCCATTATTATCGGGGCCGACTCCCATACCTGCACCTACGGCGCCCTGGGGGCTTTTGCCACCGGGGTGGGCAGCACCGACCTGGCGGCCGCCATGGCCTTGGGGGAGGCCTGGTTCAAGGTTCCTTCCACTATAAAGTTTGAATACCAGGGGAAGCTTCCCCCCTGGGTGGGCGGCAAAGACCTGATTTTACACACCATCGGCCGGATCGGCGTGGACGGGGCCCGCTATTGCGCCATGGAATTCGGCGGCGAGGCCATCGCCCAGCTCTCCATGGACGGGCGCATGACCATGACCAACATGGCCATCGAAGCGGGAGGCAAGTGCGGGTACATGGAGCCGGACCAGAAGACCCTGGAGTACCTTAAAGGGCGGGTTAAGCGGGAGTTTGAACTCTATTACAGCGATGAAGATGCCCGGTACGAGAAGATCTACCGCTTTGAGGTAAGCGATCTGGAGCCCCAGGTAGCTTTCCCCCCGTCGCCGGACAATGTGCATCCGGTCCGGGAGGCGGCGGGGATCCAGCTGGACCAGGTGGTCATCGGCTCCTGCACCAACGGCCGCCTGGAAGACTTGCAAGTGGCGGCGACGCTGCTGAAGGGCCGCCAGGTTCACCCCCGGGTGCGGCTGCTGGTTATACCGGCCACCCAGCAGATTTACCGGGAGGCCCTGAAGCAAGGCCTGCTGGAAATATTTGTGGAAGCGGGGGCGGCGGTGTGCACGCCTACCTGCGGGCCTTGCCTGGGAGGGCATATGGGGATCCTGGCCCGGGGAGAGAAAGCCCTGGCGACCACCAACCGCAACTTCGTGGGGCGCATGGGCCACCCCGAGAGCGAGGTTTATCTCTGCGGCCCGGCGGTGGCGGCGGCTTCCGCGGTGGCCGGTACCATAGTCGATCCCCGGGAGGTGCTGGACTAGATGATTCTGGAAGGCAGGGTTCATCTTTTTGGTCACAATGTGGATACCGACGCCATTATTCCGGCCCGGTACTTAAGCGCTGTTACCGCCGAAGAGCTGGCTCCCTTCTGCATGACGGACATACGGCCCGGCTTTGCCGACGCCGTCCAGCAGGGGGACATTATTGTGGCTGGGAAGAATTTCGGCTGCGGCAGTTCCCGGGAGCATGCTCCCCTGGCCATCAAGGGAACGGGGATCGCCTGCGTGGTGGCCCACAGCTTTGCCCGCATCTTTTACCGCAACGCCATTAATATCGGGCTGCCCATCCTGGAGTGCGGGGAAGACCTGACGGGGATAATGGTCCCGGAAGAGAGAATCAGGGTGGACCTGGAGCGGGGGGAGATCCTGCAGTTGAGCAGCGGCCGGCGCTTCTACGGGGCTCCCTTCCCCGAGTTTATGCAGGAGATCATCCGTAGCGGGGGATTGATCGAATATGTCCGCCGGCGCCTGGAGGAGGCCCCGTCCCAGGAGTAGGTTTTGCAAAAAATTTATTTTACGCTATAATTTTAGTGCGGCAGGAGAGATGCCCGCCAAAGCAGTGCTACAGACGATAAGGAGGTATGCATAATGGCTCTTTGGTATTGCCCGGTTTGCGGTTATGAGCGGGAAGCACGCTGCAAACCTCAGAAGTGCCCCCAGTGTGAAGAGAAGCGCGATTTTGCCAAGAAAGAGGAACAGGAGAAGAAAAAATAGCGTTCCTGCGGGCACGGCGGGTTAAAAAATTTATGTGATCCTGTTAGGAGGCACGTGCATGAAAAAATATCCAACGGATGCGATCCGAAATGTCGCCCTGGTATCCCACGGCGGAGCCGGGAAGACATCGTTAACGGAGGCTCTGCTTTTTTCCACAGGAGCCATTAACCGTCTCGGCAGCATCGAAGCAGGCAACACCACCACCGATTACGATCCCGACGAAATAAAGAGACAGGTTACCATCAATGCGGCCCTGGCCCCCCTGGAGTGGGGAGGAGCCAAGATTAATATTATCGATACCCCGGGTTATTTTGATTTTATCGGCGACACCCTCAGCTCCCTGCGCGTGGCGGACAGCGTGGCCGTGGTGGTTTGCGCTGTCTCCGGCGTGGAGGTGGGGACGGAGAAGGTTTGGAGCTACGCCGATGAGTTCAATCTCCCCCGCCTTGTCTTTATCAATAAGATAGATCGGGAAAACGCCAATTTTAAAGGCACCGTGGAGCAACTGCAGAAGTTTTTCGGCCATACGGTGGTCCCCGTCCAGCTCCCCCTGGGGCAGGAGGCCCAGTTTGAAGGAGTAGTGGACCTCGTTGAGATGAAGGCGATCACCTTTTCCGGCGACGGCTTGAAGCCCCAGCTTAAAGAGATCCCTGAAAATTTGCGGTCGGAGGCGGAATCCTGCCGGGAGAAGCTGGTGGAAGCCGTTGCCGAGGTGGACGACGATCTGTTGATGAAGTACCTGGAGGGGGAGCCCCTGGAACAGGAGGAGGTGCGCCGGGCCCTGGCCCAGGGAATCCTGGAGCGGAAAGTTATTCCCGTTCTTTGCGGTTCCGCCGTTAAGAATTACGGGATGCAGCCGCTTCTGGACATGATCGTCAACTACCTTCCCTCCCCGGTAGATCGGGGCAGCGCCAAGGGTTGGCTTCCCGGCAAGGAGGAAGAAGCCTCCCGGGAGCCTTCGGAAGACGCCCCCCTGTCTGTCTTTGTGTTTAAGACCCTGGCCGACCCCTACGTGGGCCGGATCAACTATTTCCGGGTGAACTCCGGCAAGCTGAAGCCCGATTCCCAGGTTTACAACGCCACCAAGGACAAGATGGAGCGCATCGGGCAACTCTTCTCCATGCGCGGCAAAAATCAGATAATGATGGAGGAGGTAGTGGCCGGGGATATTGCGGCGGTGGCCAAGCTGCAGCATACTTCTACCGGGGATACTCTTTGCGATCGCAACAACCCCATTCTTTTCTCCCCGGTAACCTTCCCCGAGCCGGTTATCTCCTTTGCCGTGGTGCCGAAAGCCAAGGGAGACGAGGAGAAGATTAGTGCCGGCCTGGCTCGCTTTGTGGAAGAGGATCCCACTTTCCGGGTGGAGCGGCGGACGGAGACCAGGCAGCTGGTTATCTCCGGGCTGGGGGAGATGCACCTGGATATTATCGTCAGCCGGCTGGCCCAGAAGTTTGGGGTCGAGGTGGAACTGGCGACGCCCAAAGTCCCCTACAAGGAGACCATCAAGGGGCAATCCCGGGTGGAAGGGAAGCACAAGAAGCAAACCGGAGGGCGCGGGCAGTACGGCCATGTCTTTCTGGAGCTGGAACCGCTGCCCCCGGGAGGCGGGTTTGTCTTTGAAGACAAGATCTTCGGAGGAGTGGTCCCCAAGCAGTATGTGCCCGCCGTGGAGAAGGGAGTCCGGGAAGCCATGGAAGAAGGGGTGGTGGCCGGCTACCCGGTAGTGGACGTCAAGGTGAAGCTGGTAGACGGCTCTTACCACACGGTGGACTCTTCGGAGATGGCCTTTAAGATTGCGGCGGCCATGGCTTTCCGAAAGGGGATGGAACAGGCTCAGCCCGTTCTCTTGGAGCCGATCATGAACGTGGAGGTCACCGTGCCGGAGGCATACATGGGCGATATCATGGGGGACCTAAACAGCCGGCGGGGCCGCATCCAGGGCATGGAGCCCACCGGCGAACTGCAGCTCATCCGGGCCCAGGTGCCCATGGCGGAGATGTTCAGGTATTCCATTGACTTGCGCTCCATGACCCAGGGGCGGGGATTCTTCACCATGTCCTTCTCTCACTACGAGGAGGTCCCGGCCCAGGTGGCGGACCAGGTTATCGCCGCCGCCAGGGAAGCCAAGTCGGAGTAGCCATGGGGCGACCCGCAGCGACGTTTTCCTGCAGGATCAACAAAGGGGCGGACCGCCCCTTTTATTTTGTACCCGGCAGCGAAGGCAATTAGTTTATTTCTTGTTCATATGCATAACGGGGGAAATTTCCAGATCGGGAGGCGGCAGCCGCCGCCCAAGGCAAAGGGCCCGCCGCCAGGGGGCGGAGCCGCTTCTTCTCCTTGCGCCGCGGCCCCCGGCCCAATGGGAAGAAAAATTGACAGGCCTTCTTTAAATAACTATACTGTTTGCAAGGAGGTTTTGATGTGCATTTCAAGCTCATTACAGCCGCAGAATCAGCCCGCTTTGACGAGTTTATGAGCGCTGCTCCCCACGGGCATATCTTCCAGTCCTATGCCTGGGGGGAAGTTAAAAGACCGACCTGGGAGCCCCTCCGGGCCATTGCCGAAGAAGACGGCGCCATCGTGGCCGCAGCTTCGATTTTAAAGCGCAAGATCCCTATGTTGGGGAGGAGCTTCTTCTACCTTCCCCGGGGCCCGGTTCTTCGGGACTGGGAAGACACCCGGGTGTTCACCCTTTTCGTGGATTACCTAAAGCAATTGGCGGCAGAACACCGGGCCATCTTCGTGAAGATGGACCCCTGCATCCCTTCCGAGGCGACGGTGAAGAGCTTGATGGACCGGAACGGTTTCCGGTCCGTGGGGGAGGAGCACGTTTTTGGGGGGCTGCAGCCCCGGTACACGTACTGCCTGGACATTAGCGGCGACCTGGAAGAGATAATGAGCCGCTTTCCGAAAAAAATCCGCTATAAAATCAGGTACGGCCCCAAAAAGGGGCTTGCTTTTGAGCATCCCGGCGAAGAGGGGCTGGACTCCTTTATCGAAGTGATGAAGGAGACGGGCAGCCGGCGCGATTTTGTGATCCGCAACCCGGCCTATTACGAGAAGGTTTACCGCATCCTCTCCCGGCAGGGGGCCATCGACCTGGTTCTGGGCCGCTACGCTGGGGAGGTAATCACCGCCGGGATGACCATCGCTTTCGGCGACAAGGCCTGGGCCATCTACGGCGGGCAGAAAAACGACCACCGCAATCTCTATGCCTACCACGCCATGATCTGGGAGAGAATTAAATGGGCCAAAAGCAAGGGGGCCCGCTGGTTTGATTTCTTTGGTGTTCCCGGCCATGTTTCGGAAGATCATCCCCTGTATGGGATTTACTATTTTAAAAAAAGCTTTGGCGGCCAGTTTCATGCTTTTATCGGGGAAAAGGACCTGGTTCTGTCTCCTTTCCACTATTTCCTGTGGAACCGGCTGTTTGACACCGGCCGTAAGGCGATGCTCCAGGCTGTAAGGCTGAG
>LFRQ01000064.1:0-9502 GCA_001512835.1 Clostridia bacterium DTU022 | reverse complement strand
AAAAAAGGTCCCGCCGGGGGCAGGACATGCCGGAAGGGAATATGCTAGAAAGATGAATATTTGAGGGGAGAAGGGAGATAGCGCCGATGGTTAAGAAAATTGCGGTTTTATTTGGCGGGCGTTCCGGCGAGCATGCCGTGTCCCTGCGTTCGGCGGCCTTTATTATGGATATGATCGACCGGGATCGCTACCAGGTAATCCCGGTGGGCATTACCCGCCAGGGGCAATGGCTTGCCGGAGAGGACGCCTGGGAGTCGTTGATGGAGCAGCGCCCCGGGAAATGCGTCCCGGCTTTAATTTCTACCGACCCCTCCCGTCCCGGCCTTTTTCTGGAGGAGGGCGGCAGCTGGCGCTACCAGCCGGTGGACCTGGTATTCCCCGTCCTGCACGGGCCTTACGGCGAAGACGGGACGGTGCAGGGCCTGCTGGAGATGGCCCGGCTGCCCTACGTAGGATCAGGGGTTCTTGGTTCGTCGGTTTCCATGGACAAGGCGGTTATGAAGGCGCTCTTTATCCAAAACGGCCTGCCCGTGGGGCCCTTTCTCCAAATTTGCCGCTGGGAGTGGGAGGAGCGCCGGCAAGAGTGCACAGAAAAGATTCTTAGCCGGCTGAAGCTGCCCTGCTTTGTCAAGCCGGCCAACCTGGGTTCCAGCGTGGGGATTTCCCGGGTGGACCAGGAGGAAGGGCTGGCTCCCGCCATCCAGGAGGCCTTTCTCTACGACGAGAAGATTTTAGTAGAGGCCCTGATCCGGGGGCGGGAGATCGAATGCAGCGTTCTGGGGAACGAGAAGCCGGAAGCCTCTCTTCCCGGAGAGATCATTCCCTGCAACCAGTTCTACGATTACCGGGCCAAGTACCTGGATGACCGTTCCCAGCTGATTATACCTGCCCAGCTGGACCGGGAGCTGGTAGAGAGGGTGCAGGAGTTGGCCATTAAGGCCTTTCAAGCGGTTAACGCCAGCGGCCTGGCCCGAGTGGACTTTTTCGTGGAGCCGGAAACCGGCTCTGTGGTCCTAAACGAAATTAACACCATGCCCGGCTTTACCAGCATTAGCATGTTCCCCAAGTTGTGGGAGGCTTCGGGAGTCTCTGCCCGGGAGCTGGTTAACCGGCTTATCGAACTGGGCCTGGAGCGTTTCCGTCGGCGCCAGCAGTTGCGCACCGAGGCCCCGGAATAGGATACCATACCTCCAGGAAGGGAGAGCGGAACTATGGGCAAAGAGTATTTAATGATCCCGGGCCCCACTCCGATACCGGAAGAAGTGGCCCGGGCCATGTCCACGGAGATGTTCAACCATCGGGGACCGCGGTTCAAAGAGCTGATCGAGCAGCTGACCGCGGAACTGAAAAAGATCTTCCAGACGGAGGGGCGGCTGTTTATCCTCACCGCTTCGGGAACAGGGGGGATGGAGGCGGCCATTGTCAATTTCCTTTCCCCGGGGCAGCGGATCATCTCCCTGACCAACGGTTCCTTCGGCGAGCGGATGGCGCAGATTGCGGAGATATACGGAGTGCAGGTGGAAAGATTGGCCTCTGAGTGGGGGGAGCCCCTGCCTTATGACGAACTGGAGAAAAGACTCCGGGAAGATGCCCGGGGCGAGATCAAGGCAATCACCGTGGTACATAACGAGTCCTCCACCGGCATGATGAATGACCTGGCTTTAATCAGCCGGCTGCGGGGAAGTCACCCGGCCCTGCTGCTGGTGGATACCGTCAGTTCCATGGGGGCGGTGGATATTCCCGTGGACGAGTGGGGGATCGATGTCTGCTTTACCGGCTCGCAAAAGGCCCTCATGCTGCCCCCCGGGCTGGCCATCATCAGCGTCGGCGAGAGAGCCTGGGCGAGGATGGCCGACTCCGGGATGAAAAGATTCTACCTGAACCTGGCCACGGCCCAGGAGTTTCTTGACATCGGGCAAACCCCCTTTACGCCGGCCCTCTCCCAGATGGTGGCCATGAAAAAAAGCCTGGAACTGTATTTTTCCGAAGGCCGGGAGCGGTGCTATGCGCGGCATCGCCGGATGGCCGGGGCGACCCGGGCGGCGATGCGGGCCCTGGGGCTGGAACTCCTGGTGGGAGAGAAGGAGGCTTCTTTAACGGTTACGGCGGTTAAAAAGCCGGAGGAGATTGACATTTCCCGGCTTAGAGCGGTAATGCGGGAGGATTTTGGCGTGGAGATTGCCGGGGGGCAGGGGAAGCTCCAGGGGAAGATCTTCCGCCTGGGCCACCTGGGAGCCGTAACGGAGATGGATGTAATCGTGGCCATAGCCGCCCTGGAGATGGCCCTGGCCCGGCTCAACTATCCTGTTTCTCTGGGGCAGGGCGTTAAGGCGGCCCAGGAGGTTATCCTGGCCGGCTAGGCGGCATTGCGGCGAAGCGGGGGAAGCGGGGGAGGAGATGGGCCGGAGAAGGTGGAATTAGGGACTAGCTGGGGGGATTGGTATGGATACCGGGCGCCAACAGTCTCTTCTGGATTTTATGGGCGAGTCCACGGGGGCGGCCCCTCCCGCCGATCCGCTGGAGCAGTTGGCCGAACTTAAGGAGAGCTGCCTGGGCTGTTCGAGATGCGGGCTGCGCCGGGGCTGCACTCAGGTTGTTTTCGGGGAGGGCAACCCCCGGTCCCTGCTGATGCTGGTGGGGGAAGGGCCGGGGGCGGAAGAAGACCGCCTGGGAAGGCCCTTTGTAGGCGCCGCCGGGCAGTTGCTGAACAGGATAATCGAGTCCCTGGGCTGGCGCAGGGAAGACCTCTATATTGCTAATATCGTCAAGTGCCGCCCGCCGGGCAACCGGCTGCCCCTCCCCGACGAAGTGGAAGCCTGTCTCCCTTACTTGAAAAAGCAAATCGAATTGATTAATCCGGCCTTGATCGTCTGCCTGGGTTCCCTGGCCACCAAGACGCTGGTGGATCCCCGCGCCATGATTACCCGCGTCCGAGGCCGGTGGTACCATATTGAGGGGCGCGATTACATGCCTACCTTCCACCCCGCCGCCCTGCTGCGGGACAGCAGCAAGAAAAGGCCGGTATGGGAGGACTTCAAGGAGGTCAAAAAACGCTTGGAAAGCATTTCCCACGGAGGAAGTTAGATGAAAGAAAAAGTGCTGATTGTTGATGACGAGAAGACGCTGGTAAAAGCCCTGAAATTCAGCCTGGAAAAAGAGGGTTTCCGCGTGATCGAGGCCTATAACGGGGAGGAAGCCCTGCAGAAGGTGGCCGACGAAGAGCCGGACCTAATCATCCTGGATTTAATGCTTCCCGGCCTGGACGGCTTTGAAGTTTGCCGCCGCATACGCAAGAACAACGAGGTGCCCATCATCATGCTTACCGCCCGGGGGGACGATATCGACAAGGTGCTGGGGCTGGAATTGGGGGCCGACGATTACATGACCAAGCCTTTTAACCCCCGGGAGCTGGTGGCCAGGATCAAGGCCATCCTGAGGCGCAGCAGCTCCAGGGAGGAGGGGATGCGCAAGCATATCCAGGTGGGCAACCTGCAGATCGACCTGCTCCAGCACCGGGTGCGGCTGGACGGCAAAGAGATCGACCTGACCACCAAGGAGTTTGCCCTGCTCAGCTTCCTGGCCGCCAATGCCGGCCGGGTCTTCTCCCGGGAGCAGTTGCTGGAGCAGGTGTGGGGCTACAACTATTACGGTGACGCCCGGACGGTGGACGTGCACATCCGCCACCTGCGGGAGAAGCTGGAGGAGGACCCCGGAAACCCGGAACTGATCATTACCGTGTGGGGTACCGGCTACAAGTTCAGGGAGGAGCGCTAGCCCTTGAATTTTAAGTTCCGCAGCATCCGCGCGCGCATAACGGTAACTTTTGCGGCAATCATCCTGGTTGTAATGGCCCTCATTACCCTCTATTTATCCAACTTCCTGGAGCGGTACTTTCTCAACAGCAGGCAGCAGGATTATATCAATTCCATCAACGATTTTTTGGCGGTGGAGCTGGTGGCCGCCCATCTTAGCCAGCAGCAGGACCAGATCCGCCTCAGCAGCCTGGCCGAAAACCTTAGCCGTCAAACGGGAGCCCGGGTAATTATCGTTGACCGGGAAAAAAAGGTGGTGGGCGATTCGGTGCGGGTAGGGGGGCTGCTGGGCCAAGCCCTGGCTCGGGAAGAGGTAGATGCCGCCCTGGCCGGCGGGGTTGAGACCAGCATCCAGTACAGCACCAGGCTGGAGCAGAGAGTGATGCAGGTGGCCGTGCCCGTGCCGGAGAAGAGCGGAGAGACGGTGGGGGTGGTTTTTCTTTCCGCCTCTCTGGAGGAGGTCTACACCGTCCTGGGGGATCTCCGGAGAATCTTGATGATCGCCACCCTCCTGGCCATTGCCGTGGCCATGGCCGGCTCCTTTTTCCTGGCCCGCCGCCTCACCGGTCCCCTGGAGCTGCTGGCCGAGGCCTCCCGGGAGATGGCGGAAGGAAACTTGAACCAGCAAATCAACGTGGGCACCCGCGACGAAATCGGGCACCTGGCCCAACAGTTCAACCACATGGCCTCGCGGTTGAACTACTATACCCGGAACCTGCAGAACTTTGCCGCCAACGTCTCTCATGAGTTGAGAACTCCCCTGGCCTCCATGAGCTTGATGATCAAATCCATGCGCCAGTACGAGATGGAACCGGAGCAGCAGCAGGAATTTTTAAAGGATGTGGACCAGGAGCTGGACCGGATGACCAACCTGGTCCAGGATCTCCTGGAGCTCACCAAGCTGGAGCGGGGCGAGATGGAGAAGGAGCGCTTCTCGCTGACGGGCTTGCTCCATGAAATTGTGCATCAGCTTTCCCCGCGCTTCCAGCGCCAGGACATCAGGCTCATCTCCCACCTGCCCCCCGAGGAGGTGGAAGTAGAGGGGAGCCCCCTTCAACTGCGCCAGGTTTTCCACAACCTCCTGGACAATGCCTTGAAATATACCTCTCCTGGCGGATGGGTGCGCATCTCCGTCTGGCTGGAGGAGAAGCTGGTGGGAATCAAGATTGAAGATACCGGAGTGGGTATTCCGGAGAAAGACCTGCCCCATATCTTTGAACGGTTTTACCGGGTGGACCTGGCCCGCTCCCGGGAGATGGGCGGCACCGGCCTGGGCTTGGCCATCGCCCGGGAAATTGTTGTCGCCCATGGGGGGAGGATTTGGGCGGAAAGCGAAGAGCAAAAAGGAAGCCGATTTTATGTCACCTTGCCCCGTCCCCAGGGTACTAATATTAAAGATAATTAACCTAAATATTAACATCAATCAAAAAAAATAGAGGAACTTGATGTTACAATATACTAACCAGATTGTTTAGAAATGCCCGGAGGACTACCGGATGAAACGGATTAAATACTGGCATATCATTGCCGCCGCCCTTTGCCTGCTGGCGGTAATTGCTTTTCCCTTCGTGCTGCGCTACCTGGGGGTCAACTTGAAATCCGGGGCGCCCGTGGAGCCCCAGGTTGACAGCAACGGCATTGCCTGGCTGCCCAGCGCGAGCATTTACGATCTCAGCGTCGACCGCAATTTTTCCTCCATCTTTTTAAGCAACCACGACAACAAGGTGTTCCTTCTGGACCGGGATCGCCGCCCCCGCTGGGAGAAGACTTTCGATGCCGCCCCTCTGCAAGCCAAAATATCTTCCTGCGGCTCGTTCCTGGCGGTAGGGACTGAGGCCGGAACCCTTTTCTTCACGTCGACGGATTTTAAAAAGCAGTGGGAAAAAGATCTGGGAGCCTCCGTCAACCAGCTGGCCATCTCCTCCAATGGCCAGTGGCTGGCGGCGGGAAGCGGCCAGCCGGAAGCGGCCCGGCACACCTTGACTCTCTTAAACCAGGAAGGAGAAGTGCAGTGGGAGGCGGAAGTGGCGCCTCTGCGCCAGGTCTATATTACCGGCGAAGATCCGGAGCAGGGCAGGATTGTGGCCGAACATTTTGACGGGGAAACAGCGGTAATTAGCGTCTGGAGCTTGCAGGGGAAGCAGCTCTGGGGACAAAGCGGGACGGAGTTGCTGGGGATCTCCCGGGGCAGCGGGAGGTTGGCGGCGGGCCGTCAGAACAACCTGCAAGTTTACAGCCTGGCGGGAGATCTGCTGTGGGAAGAGACCGTTCCTTTTGCCATTAAGGCGGTGGCCTTTAACCCGCAGAATTTCAATGTGCTGATCTTTGGGGACAGCGAAGGGGCCCAGGAGAATTTTTACTATTACAGCCTGGATGGAAAGCTGTTATGGCGCCAGCGCATTGCCGACGGCTCTCTCTTTTCCTTTACGCCCGACGGCGGCAAAATCGTCACCAGTTCCTGGCGCCATTACAAGGAGGATTATACCCAACTGGTGGTTCTGGAGGAAAGCGGCCGGGAGCTTAACCGCTGGGAGGCGGCCATGCGCGTGGAACGCCTGATTTTAACGGGCAACGAGCGTTATATACTGCTGGTGGGAGAGGACGGCTACCTGGATGTAATCGATCTGAAGCAAAGCCAGGAAGCGGAAAGAGCTACCCAGCCGGCCCCCATCTACCGGCCGGTAATTGAAAAGAACAACCAGGCGGATACCATGGTAACCCTCTACTTTAGCGATGCTCAAGGCAACCCCGTTCCTGTAAGCAGAAGCATCAAGCAGAGCGACAACCTGCTCCAGTCGACCCTGGAAGAGCTGGTCAAGGGGCCGGCCCGGGACAGCTGCCTCTATCGCGCCCTTCCCAAGGAGGCCCGGATCAACATCTCCCTGGAAGAGGAGACGGGACTTTTAAAGATCGACCTCTCTCCGGAGCTGGTCCAGGTGGCGGGGGCGGCTCAAAGCACGCTGATTATTGACTCGCTCCTGATGACCTTCAGCAGTGTACCCGGGGTGCGCCAGATCGTTTTTACCTCGGAAGGCAAGGAGTTGCAGGTATTTGGAGACGGGCTGCTCCTGGAACAACCTTATTCGGCCTATGAATGGGAGCAACCTGTTTTTATACCCGTTCAATCGGGGGAGCGGTACTACCTGGTCCCTCGCAATTTTAAAGATCTGACCGGCGGCCGGGAGCAGGAAGCAGACCTGCAGGAGATCCTTAGCGGCGTGATCCGGGAGGTGCGGCAGCTGGACTTTATTCCCGATGATTTGCGCATTATCGGCGCCTGGGTGAGCGGCGATGAGGTGAAGATCGATCTAAACAGTTCGGCGCGAGAGCTCTTTCCGGAAGGGGGGAGCGAGAGCCGCCGCCTGCAGACGGCCATGATCCTGGATGCTCTCTCTTTAACCGCCTTCGAAAACAGCAAGGCCGGCAAGGTGACCGTGCTGGTGGAAGGGAAGCATTGGTCCCCGCCGGAAGGATACACCCCCCTGTCCCGCACAATTCACTCTTCATACGTCATCAACCCCGAAAACTAGCCCGCAGAGGCCCGGCCGGACTTTTCGATTTAAGATGCCGGGGGAAGCGGCCGGGATAGGGGAATTGTCATTTCCCTCATTTTGGGCTAAAATAAACAATAAAATTAAACAAACGAGGTTATCCATGGACGCGTTTAAAGAAGAAATCGGGCGGACGCTGGAGCCCTTAACGGGGATAGGCGCTGCCCGGATTGCTGATCTGCTGGAAGTTCCCCCTGAACCGGTGATGGGGGATCTCGCTTTTCCTTGCTACATTCTCGCCTCCTCCTGGAAACAGGCGCCGGCGGCCATCGCCCAGCGGCTGGGCGAGCAGTTGTCCGGGCAGCGGGGCACCTATTGGGAGAAGGCTTCCGCCAAGGGTTCCTACCTTAACTTTTTCCTGGATCCCGTAGCCATGGCCAGGGAAGTGCTGCAGCAGGTTTATTCCCAGGGGGACTGCTACGGCGGGAGCCGCCTGGGGGAAGGGAAGACAGTGGTGATCGATTTTTCCGCCCCCAACATCGCCAAGCCTTTTGGCATCGGGCACCTGCGCTCCACGGTGATCGGGCACGCCCTTTACCTAATCTTCCAAGCCTTGGGCTACCGCTGTGTGGGGATCAATCACCTGGGCGACTGGGGCACCCAGTTCGGGAAGCTGATTGTGGCTTTTCGGCGCTGGGGAGAGGAAGAGCAACTGCAGTCCGATCCCATCGGCTATCTTTACCGGCTCTACGTCCGCTTTCACCAGGAAGCGGAAACCGACGGCGCCCTGGAGGAAGAGGCGCGGGCATGGTTTAGCCGCCTGGAGCAGGGGGACCGGGAGGCGGAGAAGATCTGGCGGCGCTTTAAAGAGCTCAGCCTGGGCGACTACCAGCGCATTTACCAGCGGCTGGGGGTGGAGTTTGACTATGTCCAGGGGGAGAGCTTCTACAATGACCGCATTGAAGATGTCCTGCGCCTGGTTCAGGAGCGGAACCTGGCCGTGGAGAGCGACGGGGCCCTGATCATCGACCTGGAAAAGCACGGGCTGCCCCCCTGCCTCTTGCGCAAGAAGGACGGGGCCACCCTTTACATCACCCGCGACCTGGCGGCGGCCATATATCGCTACGAGCAGTTTAAATTTGACCGGATGCTTTACGTGGTCGGTTCCGAGCAGACCCTGCATTTTCAGCAACTGTTCAAGGTTTTGGAGTTGCTGGGGTTTGAATGGGCCAAAAACTGCGTGCACGTCCCCTTTGGACTGATCCGCTTCAAAGACGGGCGCATGTCCACCCGGGCGGGCAAGATGGTCCTCCTGGAGGAGGTGCTGGAGCGGGCGGAGAGCCTGGCCCTAAAGATTATCGAAGAGAAGAACCCGAGCCTGCCGGACAAGCCGGCGGTGGCCGCGGCGGTAGCCGTTGGCGCCATTCGCTTCGGCGATTTAAGCAACGACCGGATCAAGGATATCGAATTCGACTGGGACAAGGTCCTGGACTTCTCCGGCGAGACCGCCGCCTACATCCAGTACGCCCATACCCGGATCTGCAGCATCCTGCGCAAGGCCGGGGAGACGCCGGAAGCCCCGGAGGAGGAGTGCCTCCACCGGTTGAACAGCGAAGAGGAGAAGACGCTCCTGAAGGTACTGGCGGCCATGCCGGAGAAGGTGAGGGCTTCCGCGGAGAGCTACCGTCCCTCCATCCTGGCCCGCTACCTGGTGGATGTGGCCAGGGAGTTCAACCGCTTCTACCATAACTGCCCCGTCCTGGGCAGCGATCCCTTGCTGCAGAAGGCCCGGCTGCTGCTGGTTGGCGCCACGCGCCAGGTAATCGCCAACGGCCTGGGGCTTCTGGGCATTGCTGCTCCCCGGGAGATGTAGTGACGGGACTCTTGTTTCCTAAGGAGGAATGGGCATGTTGGACTTAAAATTTGTTCGGGAAAATCCGGACCAGGTCAGGAAGGCCATGGAACTGAAGGGCGAGCCGGCCGACCTGGACCGCCTGCTGCAGTTGGACCGGGAACGGCGGGAGATGCTCCGGGAGGCGGAGGAACTGAAGCAGCTGCGCAACCGCGTCTCCAAGGAGATTGGCAGGAGCAAGGATAATCCGGAAGCGGTGGAGGCCAAGAAGAGGGAGATGCGGGAGGTGGGCGACCGGATTAAGAACCTGGACGAGCAGCTGCGCCGCCTGGAGGAGGAGATGGAGC
>LFRQ01000089.1:2971-7099 GCA_001512835.1 Clostridia bacterium DTU022 | reverse complement strand
TGGTCGTCGATAATCATGAAATCGTTCTCAAAAATGAGTTCGAAGCGCCGCTCCACGCCGCGGAAATCTTTGATGGCCCGCTGAATGGTGGCCACGGGGACGCCGCAAAGCAAGCCGGCTAAAATGGCCGCCATGGAGTTGTAAACGCTGTGCATCCCCAGGACGGAGAGCTCCACGGGGAACGATTGCCGGGGGATGGTGCCGTGCTCCAGGGGGATCTCCTCCCGCAGTTCGACCTCAAAGCGCGCCCTGCCGGTGCTGAGATCCAGTCCGCGGACCAGGCAGTCGGCTCCGGTGTTCTTTATTCCATAGGTCAGGGTTTTTGCTTTTGTCTGATCCAGCAGGGAGGCGGCATAGGGGCAGTCCAGGTTAAGAATGGCCCACTGCCGGGGAGCGGCCCGGCGAATGAGGCCGGCTTTTGCCGCGAAGTAGGCTTCAAAGGAGCCGTGCAGGTCGATGTGCTCCCGGCTAATATTGTTTAAGACCACGATATCGAAGTCCACGTTGCCGACCCGGTTCAGGTCCAGCCCCGAGGAGGATACCTCCATGGTGGCATGGGTGACTTTTTGCTTTACCATCTGGTAAAAGAGGTAGTGCAGGTCCAGGGACTCGGGGGTGGTTAGCTCCGCCGGGCGGACGGTGTTGCCCACCTTGGTGATCACCGTGCCGATGAGCCCTGTTTTCAAGCCGTGGGCTTCCAGGATGGCGTCGGTCATAAAGGTGGTGGTGGTCTTGCCGTTGGTGGCGGTTACGCCGATCACCTTCAACTGGCGGGAGGGATGGCCGTAGAAGGCGTCCGCCAGGGCGGCCAGCGCCCGGCGGCTGTTGCCGACCTTTACCTGGGGAATGGGTACTTCCTCCTGGAATTCTTCCACTACCGCGGCTACGGCGCCCCGCTCCGCCGCCTGGGCCAGGTAGAGGTGGCCGTCGGTCTTGTGGCCCCGGATGCAAACAAAGAGAAATCCCGGCTTAACTCGCTGGGAGTGATAGGCCAGGCCGGCTACGGTGCCTTCCAGGTTCCCTCTGACGGCGTTGTAGTCCAGATTGGCCAGCAATTCCTTTAGTTTCAATTTCCATTCACCCCGCTGTATGCGAAGGCTTATTCGCGATTGCCGGGATTAAATCCTGCCTGGGGCCCGTCTGCGGGCCGCGGCATTAATAACCATAATACCCATTTGGTGGCCTGTTTAACCGTTCATGTTAATTTGGTCATACCTAAATCCGGCAGGACAAGTTTCTGATCACTTCCCGGGCCCGCAGTGTGAAGGTTCATGCTAATGCATTCATCAATCCGGCGGCGCCGGGAGGTAAAGGAGCGGCCCAAAAGAAGAAAGGGCCTGCTGGGCAGGCCCTTTTGGTTTCAGAAAATATTGGCCAGTCTACTCGCTGATTTCGATGGCCTCTGTGGGGCACTCTTCAGCCGCTTCCCGGCACTTGTCTTCATATTCGGCCGGAACCGGGTTGACTTTTACCTCCGCTTTTTCATCCCCCAATTCAAAAACCTCGGGGCAGATGTCTTCGCAGACACCGCATGCACTGCATTCATCGCTGACTCTGACTTCCATTCCGCTTGAACCTCCTTGATATATTATGGAGTTACCGATTCCCCAATGAATATTCGCTAAGGAAATCGTTTTCCCTCTTTTCCAGGTTGTTTTTTTGTGCTTCTTTTGGGGGGAGAGCAGGAGTTATAATGATAGAAGAGTTATGGTATTGACTGAGCAAACTTTATCCGGGGGAGGGCAGAATATTTTGCCGCCCAAGAGAAGAAAAATACGGAAGAGAGGCAAGTCCGGACGAGGGGGCAGCTTGATTCTTCTGGTTCTCCTGGCGGTGGTAGTCCTGACCTTGTACCAGGGCTACCGCTGGACGGTGGCTGACCTTCAGGAGAGCGGGGAAAAATTCTTGGCCCGGGTGACGGCGGGAGACAGGGAGGGCGCCGCCGGCCTGGCCTCCGTCCAGGAGGAGGAGCTGCAGAAACTGGTTGCTTTTTTTAGGGAGGAGGAAGTAGCTTATGCCGGCATCGGGCGGGTGCGGTTAACCGGTCTTGGCCGGGGAGAGATAAGCTTTAACTTCAACGCCGGCGGAGATCAATTTTCGGCCCCGCTGCTCCTTAAGCGCCGGGGCCAGGTATGGAGGGTGGACGGCCTGCCCCAAGTTGAATTCCTGGAAGGGGCCCTGGTTAAGGAGGTGCAGGGAGACCGGCTGGCGGTTCTCTGGCAGGGCCGGGAGCTCTTCCTAGAGCCGCCTCCCGGCTCCAGTTTGAAGCCCGGGGCTGTATTTGGCGGCTGGTCCGTAGAGAAGCGGCTGGTTTTAGCCTCCATGCTGGATGAACTGGTCTTGTCTCGCTTAATCCTTCGCAGCGGCACGACGATGGAGGGGGAACGGGAGGGGAGACTGCCCCTGCGCCCCAATTACAGCGTCTACAAGGTTGACCGCGGGCAAATCGCCCCCGGCACCCCGGGGGATCTGGTCGTAGGGCAGGAGCAGGTTGCTTTGTACCTGGTCGACGGAGAGGTGGTGGCCGCCAAGCTCCAAAAGCCTTATTCTCCGGAGCAGATCCGCGTCAACCTGAGAGCGGATATCGAGGACCTGTCCCGGGAGTCCCTTTACCACTCCTCCCTCCGCTGCCGCGGCAGCCAGGGGCTAATCGTGGAGGACCGGCTGGCGGGCCGCAGCTACAATTTTCCGGCGGGAGAGATGCTCATCCTGGAACCCCAGGGAGAGGAGATCCTGCTCCGTTCGGGAGGGGGGACGGAGCTCCTCTTCAAGCACCGTATTTATATCTCCTCCCCTTCCGAAGGGAGAATCATATTGAGCGGCATCCGCCGGGCCGGCTGGGGAAGCGCGCCGCCGGAGTACCGGGGCACCCTAGAGGTATCCAACCTGGAGGGTTCTCTGGTACTGGTCAATGAACTTCCCCTGGAACAGTATCTTTATACGGTGGTCCCCAGCGAGATGCCTTTGGCTTTTGGCCTGGAAGCCCTTAAAGCCCAGGCCGTAGCCGCCAGGGCCTTTGCGTACGCTTCCATGCTGGCGGGAGAATACAGTTCTACCGGGGCCCATGTGGATGACAGCGTGCTCTCCCAGGTCTATAACAATTTCCGGGAGTATCCCTTGTCCAGCCGAGCGGTAGAGGAAACCGCCGGCCTGGTACCCTTTTACGGGGGGCAGGTAATCCAGGCCCGGTTCTTCTCCACCTCCTGCGGCCATACCGCCAACGCCCATGAAGTCTGGCCCGATGCTACCGCAGGGGAATTCCCCTCCCAGCCGGTGCCCTACTTGACGGCCCAGAGCCAGATCCCCGGGGTGGCGGTACAGCTGCAGGGAGAAGACCAGGTCCGCCAATTTTTGCAGATCAGCAGCTGGCCGGCTTACGACCAGGCCTCGCCCTACTTCCGCTGGGAAGTGGATATGGCGGCGGAAGAGCTGGAGGAGAGCATAAATCGCAACCTGTTGGAGCGCTACCGGGAGCAACCCCAGTTCGTGCTGACCAAAGTGGGAGAAAAGGAGTTCCGTTCCGAACCCCTGGGCCACCGCCCCCTGGGACGCCTGCTGGACATCAGGGTGGTTGAACGGGGAGAGGGCGGGAACTTGATGATCCTGGAGGTGGAAGGAACAGGAGGGACGTACCGGATTGTAACGGAATACAATATTCGTTTCACCTTTCGTCCCGTTCAGTACCTGCCCGGCCGCCCTCCCGTAATCTTAAAGTGCCACGACGGCAGCCAACGGGAGAACTACCCCGTCCTTCCCAGCGCCTTTGCCTGCTTTGAGTTGAGCCGGGACGGAGAGGGGCAATTGAGGCGCATAAAAATTATTGGCGGGGGGAACGGTCACGGTGTGGGCATGAGCCAGTACGGAGCCCGAGGGATGGCGGAGGCGGGATTTAATTTCCGGGAAATAATTCAACATTTTTTTCCCCATGTCACTTGGGTCAATATTTATGAACAGTAACTTTTCTTCATAAGCGCAGGATTATTATGTTGACCTCAGTGTGAAAACTGTTAGTAACTCTTTAAATGGTGGAAAACTGGCCCTTTTCCTGTGGATAACTCTGTGGAAAGTGTGAGTTCCTTAAATTAACCATGCCGAAAAATGTGCTTTTATATGGGATGTTGTAAAATT
>LFRQ01000089.1:1226-2872 GCA_001512835.1 Clostridia bacterium DTU022 | reverse complement strand
GTGGAATTGACCGTAACCGGCATTAACAGCCGGGGGGAAGGGGTGGCCCGCCACCGCGGCTTTACTGTCTTCGTGCCGGGCGCTCTGCCCGGCGACCGGGTGCAGGCTCAGGTAATCTCCCTAAAAAAGAATTATGGTCGGGCCCTGCTGCAATCGCTGCTGGAGCCTTCCCCCCGCCGGGTTAGCCCCCCCTGTCCCCTATTCGGCGAGTGCGGCGCCTGCCAGCTGCTTCACCTGGATTATGCCGCCCAGCTGGAGTACAAGCGGGAACTGGTCCGCCAGGCCCTGGACCGGATTGCCGGTCTGCCCGAGGTGCCGGTGTTGCCGGTGGTGGGCATGGAGCGCCCCCTGGCTTACCGGAACAAGGCCCAGCTGCCCGTGGCGCGGCAGGGGGACCAGGTGGTAGCCGGCTTCTATGCCCTCCGCTCCCACCGGATCGTGGACTGCTCCGGCTGCCTGCTGCAGCACCCTTTGAACAACGCCGCCTTGGAGGCGGTCCGCGAAGCGGTGGGCGAACTAAATATTCCCCTTTACGATGAAGCCACGGGCCGAGGCCAGCTGCGTTATGTAGTTGCCCGCACTTCCTGGAGTCGGGAGGAGCTAATCCTGGTCCTGGTTACCGCCGGTTCCCGGCTCCATCGTTCAGAGGAGCTGGTGGGGCTGCTCCGGGAGCGGCTGCCGGCTCTAAAGGGCGTTGTCCAGAACATCAACCGGAGCCGGGGCAACTACGCCTTTGGCCCCGAGAACCGCCTTCTCTTTGGAAGGGACCGGCTTACCGAGGAACTCCTGGGGCTGACCTTCCAGCTGTCCCCCCAGGCTTTTTTCCAGGTCAACCCCCTGCAAACGGAGGTGCTCTACCGCCTGGCCCGGGAGGCGGCCTCCCTTTCCGGGAAGGAGAGGGTGCTGGACCTCTTTTGCGGGGTGGGCACCATCGCCCTGGTTATGGCCTGGGATGCGGGCCAGGTGGTGGGCGTGGAGGTCAACGAAGCGGCGGTGGAAGATGCCCGCAGGAACGCTCGCCTTAACGGCATCACCAATGCCGTTTTCAACTGCAGAGATGCCGCCGCCGTGGCGGAGCAGCTGGCGGAAGAAGGAGAAACCTTCGACGTGGTTATCCTGGACCCCCCGCGCAAGGGCTGCGAAGGGCGCCTTTTGGAGAAGATCCCGGAGCTCAAGCCCCAGCGGATGGTTTACGTCTCCTGCAACCCCTCCACCCTGGCCCGGGATCTTAAAATCCTGGCCGGCCAGGGCTACCGGGCGCACTATGTTCAGCCGGTGGACATGTTCCCCCACACCTGCCATGTGGAGTGCGTGGTATTGATTACAAAGCTGTAAGTGTTTATTTAAGCGGGTTTCCGAAATTACATCCAAGTTGTCTACTCGAGCTAAAGGGCTAGAATACGTACATGGTAACATATCGACGAGGTATTTTGGGGTAAAATTTGAACTCAAAAATTGGTAGGGTTGAGTTGACAGATTAGATAACGGGCATTTTTGATAGGGGTTGAGGAGACAGGATGGATGTAAAGTATTAATTCATTCTGTGTCCGTTTATCATGGTTTTCATGAATTGTAGACTATAAAAATGCAAATATATAACTTTAGTATTGACATACTAAAGTTTTGTTGATACACTACTATTAGTG
>LFRQ01000089.1:0-1127 GCA_001512835.1 Clostridia bacterium DTU022 | reverse complement strand
CTGCGTGTTAAACTTACAGCGAAAGCAATGAAATCTCAGAAAAAATCCATTCAGGATGAATATCAGCTTTTTGAATTAATGAAGCAGTCTACAGAAAATACAATACTGGGATACTTTCCTGGAGACAAGGATTTTTTTAATTCAATTTATAAAGTTGCTCATAATGTAGATCTTATTGAGTTCACTCTTAAACTTTATCAAAATGACCGCTTTGGACAGATATTTTCTCCGGTTTATTTAACGGAATACATTTGTCGCTTGGCAGATGAAGCAAAAGCTCAGACGATCCTTATTACCGAAGCAGAAAAAAGCCTTTTAGGTCTTAAGAATTTTGTGGATAAACATAAGTCAAGCAACATAACATTTACCACATCAAGTGCACTAATGTTTATGATGCTTAAGCTTGGATTTGAAGGATACAAGAATGTCAGCATACTTAATCAATCTATATACCAGGAACTTCTCATTGGTACACGTTTTGACTTTATTTATTCCCTACCTGATTTTAGTGGGAAAATTGAATCTTTAAACGACAAATTCATGTCTTCAAGACCAGATATTATAGCAACACAAAATTTGCTTGGACAATTATCGGAAAAAGGCACACTCGTGACTGTGCTACCAGCAAGGATAACATTTTCAAGCGGTTCAGAAGCCAAGCTGCGCGAGCATATTATGACCAATTATCAATTAGAAGACATTTACAGTCTTCCTGAAGGTACTTTTAGGCCATATACCAGTATAAAGACCTATATGCTCAGAATAGGTGTTGTGAAAAAAGAAAGTGTGAACGTAGGTTATTTAGGTTATGATAACGGCCTATATATCGATAAAGCGAAAGTGGTGGGGAGCAAAGAATTTTCCAATCATGAGGATTGGCGTATTGAACTTATACTTGAAGATGATGACGAGAATATCAAAAAGTATAAGTCATCAACACTTGAAAGAGTAAAACTACATGAAGTCGCTGAAGTCTTTAGGGGGAAATCAATCTTAAAAAAAGATGTGAAGCCCGGGAATATTAAGGTACTGAATATCTCAAACATTACCGATACCGGAATTGATTATTCTGAGATGGACAGTATTGAAGAAGAAGAGCGAAAAATCAAACGCTATGAATTGATGGA
>LFRQ01000014.1:12901-14699 GCA_001512835.1 Clostridia bacterium DTU022 | reverse complement strand
TACCAGTTGATAAGCCCGGAAGAAGCGGGCGGTCCCGGGCGGGTTATCTTTATGCGCCCGAGTAGAATTCTGGCCTTCCAGTGGACAGATAGCCGGGAACTGGAAGTGCCCGGAGAGATCTACAACCTTTTGGAAAGCCGGCTGCCTGTCTATCTTCCTTTTAAGGAAGAAGCCGCCGAGAAAAATTAGGCCGGGGGCAACGAACCCCAAAGCCCGCGCCGCCGGTCGCCTCCCTTTTCGCTTCCCCCCGGGCACGGCATTATCACAAGACCTCCCCTTCCTACCGGCAACTTTTAATTGGCCTGGCGGCAGTTAACGTCGTTTACAGTCGAACCCATTGGCTTTCCCGATAGGGGAAGGTCCCCCTATTATGATTTCCAATAACTTTTCCCAGGAACCATTGTTTATAATTGTATTATATTTGAGACAGTTGTCCGGCCTTAAAAAACCTTTCGGACGTTTCGAAAAAACTTATTCCCGGCTTTCCGTTCTCATGTTTATTAAAGGAGGTTTTTGCCATGAAAGAGAAAGCCGCAATTATAATTGCCGGCGTCGTACTGGGGCTGGCTGCCCTGCTGCTGGCCTGGTACGGCAACCCAGCCAATATGGGCTTCTGCATCGCCTGCTTCCTGCGGGACATTGCCGGAGGGTTGGGCCTGCACCGCGCCGAAGCGGTCCAGTACCTGCGGCCGGAGATCGCCGGCCTGGTTTTGGGCGCCTTTTTTGCCGCCCTGGCCGCCCGGGAATTTAAAGCCGTGGGCGGCTCCAGCCCGCTGCTGCGCTTTCTACTGGGACTGCTGATGATGGTGGGAGCGCTGACCTTCCTGGGCTGCCCCCTGCGCATGATCCTGCGCCTGGCCGGAGGGGATTGGAACGCCCTGGTAGCCCTGCCCGGCTACGTTCTAGGCATCTGGGTGGGGACCCTTTTCCTGAGAAAGGGTTACTCCCTGGGCCGGAGCGGGCCCCAGGGAGCGCTGAACGGCTGGGTGGCCCCGGTGACGGCCCTAATCTTGCCGCTCCTGCTTGTCGCCGCCCCGGCTTTGATCTTCACCAGCGAAACCGGGCCCGGTTCCATGAGAGCCCCCCTGGCGCTCTCCCTGGGCGTCGGCCTCCTGGTGGGGGTGGCCATCCAGCGCACCCGCCTCTGCACCATGGGCGCCATTCGCGACTTGATCCTCTTCCGAGAGGCCCAGCTCTTCCTGGGAGTGTTCTCCATCTTCGTGGTGGCCCTGGTGGGGAACCTGCTTTTGGGCAAGTTTAATCCCGGTTTTATCGACCAGCCCGTAGCCCATAGCGACGGCTTGTGGAATTTCCTGGGCATGGCCGTGGTAGGCCTGGGGGCCGTTTTGGCCGGAGGCTGTCCCCTTCGCCAGCTGGTCCTCAGCGGCGAGGGGAACAGCGACGCCTGGTTTACCGTCCTGGGCATGATCGCCGGGGGAGCCATGATGCACAACTTCGGACTGGCCGCCTCCGGCGCAGGGACAACCCCGGCGGGCCGCTACGCCGTGATTATCGCCCTGGTCCTGCTCCTTGTTATCGGGGCCGCCCACAGCGGCGCCGCCATGGTCCGGCGGAGCACCCCGACGGAGGCTGCGGGATCCCAAAGCAAGGCCTAAAGGGCTTGTGCCCTTTAATTGGTATAGGAAAGTATTTGTGCTATAATATTAAGGAGGTAACGGGGAGATGGCGGAGCTTATTGACTGCCGGGGACTTTCCTGCCCTGAACCGGTCCTGCAGGTTCGTCGGGCTCTTCAGGAAACCGGGGAGAAGACCCTCCATGTGCTGGTAAGCAGCGCCG
>LFRQ01000014.1:2810-12687 GCA_001512835.1 Clostridia bacterium DTU022 | reverse complement strand
GAAGCGGAGGCCATCTGCCGCTTTCTTGCGGAGAAAGAGGTGGAATGGGCGGAACTGCACCGCCTGGAAGAGGAGGAGGGGGCTTCTTTTTTATCTTTTTTCCGCAAGGGAGGCCGTTAATATTTCTGACCAGGAACGGATCTACTATTTCGACAACGCCGCCACCTCCTGGCCCAAGCCCGAAGAGGTCTACCTCTCCGCCGAGAAATTCTTGCGCCACATCGGCGGCAACCCGGGGCGGAGCGGTCATGCCCGCTCCCTGGAGGCGGACCGCCTGGTTTACCGGACCAGGTCCCTCCTGGCCCGCTTCTTTAACGCTCCGGACCCCTCCTGCATCGTCTTTACCCTGAATGCCACCGACGCCCTGAACTTGGCCATCAAGGGGCTGGTGGAACCGGGGGATCACGTCATTTTTACCGCCATGGAGCACAATTCCGTGCTGCGCCCCCTGGGGGGTCTGCGCCGTTCGGGGACAATCTCCACCACCATGGTTCCCTGTGACCGGGAGGGTTTTCCCGACCTGGACTTCCTGGAGCGCTCATTCCAGAGGCGCACCCGCCTGGTAATCTGCAATCACGCCTCCAACGTCAGCGGGACCATCCTCCCCGTAGAGGAAATCTGCCGGCTGGCCCACGCTCACGGCGCCCATTTCCTGCTGGATGCCGCCCAGACTGCCGGCGTTCTGCCCCTGGATGTGGCCGCCGCCCAATTTGACCTGTTGGCTTTCGCCGGCCACAAGAGCCTGCTCGGCCCGCCGGGGACCGGGGGGCTCTATGTTCGTCCCGGCCTGGAGCTGAAACCCTGGCGCGAGGGGGGTACCGGGAGCCACTCCGAGCAGGACCTGCACCCGGAAACCATGCCCGAGCGCCTGGAGGCGGGAACCCTGAACGGGCCCGGCCTGGCCGGACTGGAGGCCGGCGTCTCCTTTATCGAAAGCGTCGGCCTGGAGAATATCTGCCGCCACGAACGGCAGCTGCGCGCCTATTTAAAAAAACGGCTGCAAGAGCTGCCGGGGGTGCGGGTGTACGGCCCCGAAAAGGAAGAGCAATGCGTGGCGGTCCTCTCCTTTACCGTGGAGGGAATAGACTGCGGAGAGCTGGGCCATATCCTGGAGAACTCCTACGGGATCCTCTGCCGCACGGGGCTGCATTGCGCCCCCCTGGCCCACAAGGCCATCGGCACCTACCCCCAGGGAACAGTTCGCCTGAGCCCCGGCTACTTCAATACCGCTGCGGAGGTGGACTACCTGGCGGGGGCCCTGGAGGAGATTATCGCCCTGGCGGCAAACTAGAAAAATGCGGCTTTAAACATAAAGGAGGAAAAAAGATGAAAGAGATCGACTGCCGGGGGTTGAACTGCCCGGAACCGGTGCTGCGCACCAAAAAGGCTCTGGAAGAGCACGGCCCGGATCTGCTCTGTATCGTCAACAGCAAAACCGCCCGGGAAAATATAATCCGCTTCGCCCGCAGCCGGGACCTGGAGGCCTCCTGGGAACAAAAGGGCACCGATTACCATGTCCGGATCCTCTCCCCAAGAGAAGCGAAGTCCCCCTCCCCCCGCCCGGAAGAGACACCCTGCTCCTCCCGGGAGAAGCGGGTGCTCCTCATCGGCGGCGACGCCCTGGGCCGCGGCAGCGGGGAGCTGGGCCTCCTGCTCATGCGCAACTTTATCTACACTCTCACCCGGACAGAGAGTCCTCCCGGAACCATCATCTTCCTGAATGCGGGAGTCAAGTTGACCACCGCCGGCTCGCCGGTGCTGGAAGAGCTGGCCCGTCTGGAGGAGCGGGGAGTGGAGATCCTCTCCTGCGGCACCTGCCTGGACTACTACCGGTTAAGCGACTCCCTCTCCGTCGGCAAGGTCTGCAACATGTATGATATCGTCGAGTTGCTCTGCGGAGAAAACCCGGTCACGATCCTTTAAATCAGCGCTCATACTGCTGGTACCAGTGGGTAATCACCGCCCCCGCTCCGGGGAGCAAGCCTTCAAAGCGCCGGGCGGGAGCAGAGCTGAAGGCAATGCGGCAGTTGCTCAGCAAGAGCTGGCGGCCGATAACGGCCCCCCGCAGCTCCAGGGGCTCCGTTCCCCTCCAGTCCAGGACCAGCGCCTCCCCGGCGAAAAGGAGCAGTTCTCCTCCCCCCAGGAGCGGCCTCTCTATTTCCTCCACAAAGATATTCTCTCCGGCCACAATGGCCAGGAGAGCATCGCTCCTGGAGCGGTTGAGATCCCCGATGATCAGTACATCCCCTTCTACGGCCAGGAAGCCCTCCAGCTTCACTTCCCCCTCCCGGGCATATACCGTGAGATCTCCCCTTACGGCCAGAAGGCCGGAAAAATCAAATGCCCCCGCGGGATCGGGAGCAATAACCAGGTCACCGTTAACCAGAAAGCTTTCCCGGGCCTCCGGGAATGAAGGCGGCTGCGCCAGGGTGAGGGGCCCGGGGAGGGTACAAGAAGCCATGGCAGCATACTTCTCAAAATCGGGAGCCGCCAGGGGGATGGAACGGTCGTTCAACAGGGCCCGCTGGATCTGAAGGGAGTTGAAGTAGGTGGTACCCTCCACCTTCAGGTAGGAGCCCGGCTCAAACTGGGGCGGCGGGCCGCTGTAGCTAAACCGCCCGCCGGCAATGATATTGGCGCCGCCCAGCAGCACCTCGCCGGAGGCATGGAGATCGCCGTAAATCCGGACCTCTTCCAGTTGCAAAAAGGGGCCGCTGACCACCGCTTTTCGGTAGAGAGGGTTGGCTTCCACCAGGACGGCGAGCAGCAGTTCATGACCCTCCAGCCGCACCGTTGATATTACCCGGCGAGTTTCGGGATCCACAGTCTCGAAAGTGACCCGGTAGAAGCCCCCGGCCATCTCCCCCTCCAGGGGGTGAGCCCGGTGGAAATCTTCTTTTAGGGAAGCCACTCCCAGTTCCAGGCCGGCTTCAGCCAGGTAATGGAGGCAAATATCCTGCCCCTGGTAGTGGCTGATCTGCCGCTCCACCATGGCGATGCTAAAAAGAGCGCTGCTCATGACCAGCAGCAACTGCATCGCCACCAGAACCAAAAGCAGAACTGTTCCCCGTTCTTCCGCCAGCGTCCTCCAGCGCAACCGGGCAGCCTCCTCGGGGAAGAAGACGGGAACCGCTGCATGATTAAGCCGGCAACAACTGCTTTAATATACCCCTTTTTTTAACGGTCCGGGCTGAGAATCAGGGAAAAGTGCACCGTTAACGACAGGTTGTTGCTTCCCCGCCCCCAGACCGTCCTTTCGATCATCAGGAGATGAGGAAATGCCTCCAACTCCTCCAGCAGTTGGTCTAAAACCGCCTCGCCGCCGGCCACCTCCAGGACATAGGGGGCCACGATATAGTTTAAATTGCCGCCGGCGTCATCGCTTTCCTGCTGGGAGGATTGAGCCTGGCTCAGCTCCCGCCCTTCAAAATTGACAATCTGCAGGGAAAAGCCGTTGATCAAGCTTTCCAGGGCACCGATAACCTGGGGCAGATCTTTGGGAGAAGGAACCAGGGTCGCCCATTGTTCCTGTTCTTGCTGCAGCCTGTTCCACTGCGCCTGGATCGCAGCGCGGTTCGCCACCTTCTCCTCCAGGCGGGAGGTTACTCTTTCCAGGTCGGCCTTATCCAGCTTCAGGGCACTGATCTTGTCCAGGCTCGGGCTGTAGATCAAGATCCAGAAGATGAAAGCCAGTCCTAAAATCCCGGCAATCAGCAGCAGGTTGATTTCTCGCCTAGTTAGAGGTCGACTGATTATCTCCAAGGCTGGAGACCTCCCCCCCTGTGAAATTGGCCCTTATCCTGAAAGTGTAGCTTTCGCTTTCCCGATCAAAGCGAATATACTCGTAGGATACATCCTCCAGGAAAGGAAACTCTCTCAAATTTTCCAGGTAGCGAACCACCGGGCGCATTGCCGGAGCGCTGCCCTGAAACGACGTTTCATCGCCGGTATTGATATTTACCAGATCCAAGCGGACACCATCGCCGGCCGCTGCTCGAACCTGCTCCAGGTAGCTGGACCAGGGCTTTCTCTGCCCGGACAGCGTCTGCCCCAGGGAAGCCTTTTGGTTTATGGCTCTAATCTCCGCCTCCATGGCTTCAATGGGGGCCACCTCCACCGTCAGCCTGTCCCGGTCGCGTTGAAGGGTCTCCACGTCCCGTTCCAGTTTCAGACGGTACAGCTGCATCCCCACCGCTCCCCCGATCAGCAGCAGCAGGAGCATGCCCGCCGTAATGCTGTAGAACATGCGCGACCAGTGTAGTTCCTTGGCGCCGGAAGTTTCCCGGCTATGTAAATTGATTTCCCGTTTCATAAAACCCACCCCCGTAGTGCCAGGCCGCTGGCGATACTGAGCAGATTCTGCTCCGACTCTATTTGCATAAAGCGGCGGTCCAGGTTGACAAAGGACAGCGGGTTAAAGTTGTTAATTTCAACCCCCAGCTGCTGTTCCAGGTACTTGTTAAGGCCCTCGATAAAAGTGCCTCCCCCGCAAAGATAGAGGGAATTAAAATCTCTCTCCAGGCGCCGCATTTTGTAAACGATATAGTCCAGAGAACGGCGAATCTGCTGAACCAGTTCGTCGGCCACCTCGGTCATGCCCTCCACGGAAAAAGCGTCTAGGCCAAAAACCATGCGCCTGGCCGTTTCCAGGTCTACTTCGTTGAGCTCCGAGACCCGCCGGCAAAAGTCGAAAGTACCTACATTGAAAGTGCGGGAGAAACAGTAGTTTCCTCCCTGAAGAACCAGCAGGCTGCTGCCGTCGCCCCCGATATCCAGCAGCAGGAAGGGTTCAGGTCCCATGGGCCTTCCTTCAAAAGTCTGCTGAATCGTTCGCTGCAGGGAAAAAGGCTCGATCTCCACAACTTCGGGGTAAAGCCCGGCCCGGGTGACCGCTTCGATGTAGCTGTTGACCACATCCTTGGGGACGGCCACCAGCAGCACCTCGATCACCTGCTTCCCTTCCACCACTCTCTCCCCCAGCTGGATATAGTCGATGACCGCATCCTCGGGGGGGATCATGATGTGCTTCTCCGCTTCCCAGCGCAGGGCATCGGGAATCTCCTTGCTGGACATCATGGGGAAAACCACGTGGCGCAAAATTACGTTCTGGCTGCTTACACAAAGGTTAACCTTGTTCTTCTTGAAGCGGCGCTGCCTTACAATCCAGCGCAGTTGATTGCCCAGGGTTTCCGGGTCGATCACCCGCCCCCCTTCGACGACCCCTTCCGACAAGGGATAGATTCCGTACTGGTGCAGGTAGATCTGGCCGCCCCGGCTCTTGTACTGGGCCAGTTTGACTTGGAAGGAGCCGATATCCAGGCCGATGTTGGAGAAGGCTCCCTTAAACCGCATCTCCCTGGCATAGACTTTTTTGGGTTCTACCACTCCTCTTCACCCTCTCTATTCTGCTGACAGGCTTCGTTTGGCCTGTGGATTGCCCCTCTTTCGCTCTTGAAAGTGCAAAACTGCCTGCTTTAATCCTGGTTTCTGAATCCCTGCAGGGGCCCCTGGCTCGGGCCTTCATAGCGCAGCCGGACCTTGTAATCGTAAAGGAAGGGGATCAAGAAACCGTTCCCACCAAAATTGTACTGGCCGTCCCTCTCGTTGCCCCGGAACCATTCGGGCTGGTATTCCACATTTGCTTTCTGCAGGTAAACCCGGTTGGCCACCAAAGACCCGCGGAGATAAAATTCCGGGGGAAATATCCAACCCAGCGCGGTCCAATGGTGATGCAGGTGAATATCGTCCCGGGCGATCATTATGCCTCGAACCCGGAGATAAGTGCCTTCAAATATGACGGAGAGCCCCCCGTAGCCGTAGTCGATATTGCGGGCGACAATGATGGCGTTTTCAAACCTCATGTCCCCAAACTCCTGGGGGCAGAGGGCCACATCCCCGTCCACCACCAGGATTACATTTTTCCAGTCAAAATCCTCGGGAAACAGGCTTAATAGCCTATAGTTTCTCAGCCTCAATTTCCCGTTGCCTTGTGCAAAGGAGACATGGATAATATCAATGTAGTCGCCATCATCTGCCGGGATAGAACGGTTTGTCAGCGTATAAGGCGTATTATTGGCTACTATCCTCCAGGTCCTCACTTTTGGATTGTCTATCCCGTTTTCGACTATGTTCACCAGGTAGTTCCTGATCTCATTATACTTTTCCTCGTTCCAGTCAACTCTCCCATCGTAGATGGCGTCATCAAAAGTAATCCCCTCGTAGTAAACATAGCCGGGCCAGTGGGGGTCGCCTTCCACTTCCAGCTTGGACTGCTGGCCAAAAATATACTTCCGGGGTTCAAACACAAAGGTCCCGTCGGGGCTGCCGTGGGTGAACACTCCGCTGTGAAAATTGTTGGACTCGGTTTTGCGGACGTAGCAGCGGCGCTCCAGCCGCAGCCTGTTGTTGACATGGATGTCCCCTTTAATTTCTTGCCTGATCAGGTGGAGTTCGTTGCAGACTACCGCCCGGTTGTAGATGGGATTAATCTCCGAGACCGCCGTCAGGGTCAGCTCGGGCCGGCCCTCCATGTAGGCGGTGGAGGTAATTAAGCGCTGGTCGCGCCCGATGTCTTCCACGGTTACGGAGTAGTAGCCTTCCTCCAGGTGACCGATGATGGGAGAATCGGGAGCGGTGGCAAAGCGGAAGTCGTTTAGCAGCAGCCGGTGGGCGTGCTCGATGCCGGCCTCGGCAATGCCCAGCTGGACCAGGTTGTCCCCCTGCCATTGCGTGACCTTCAGCTCCGCCCAGGCTACGCTCAGCAGGGCGCCGGCCAGCAGGATGGTAGCCGTGGTACAGATAATTACCAGGACCCAGGTAGAGCCTTTTTCCTCACGAACCAACCGGGCAAAATCCATCGTTCTCCCTCCTTGCCAAGTCGATTCTCCCCTAAAATTCCCCCGCGGCAACGGCGGCGCCGATCTCCACGGCCAGATCACTACTCCTCGTCATCAAACCAGGGATCGTCGGGGTTGGGGGGAACAAAATCTCGGGGAGGGGGGTTGATATTCCGGGGCCGTATCGAACTCTTGATGGTGTAATCCCCGGCGCTGACGGTCACGGTAACCAGCCCCTGCTCATCCATCTCAAAATGAAGTCCGGTAATCCCCCTGGCCACGGAATTGACGGTGCTGTCTTGGGCAAAGAACAGCTCGTCGCCACTCAAGTAAAAGCAGTACTTATTGGCATCCATGCGGCGTACAAAATAAATTCGCGAGGGGTCCTCTATCGGGCGTATGTAAGCCGCCGTGTACAGTTCGTAGATAATCTTGTCCATGGCCCACCTGGCATTCTGCTGAGCTTCCACGTGCTGGCGCCCCTGGCTCCAGTTGCGCGCCCCGGTAACCATGACAATGGTCAGGGCGGAGAAGACCAGGGTCATGATGGCGGCGGCGGCCATGACCTCCACAATGGTAAAGCCTCCGTCTTTCTTCCAGGCAGACCATAATTTCCTTCTTTTGCCGGGCCGTATCATCTCGCTCACCTCATCGCCAGCAGGCTGGTAATTTCAATGCTCTGGGGCCCTGTGCCGACCCCCAGATCCCACTGGACAGTGACGGTAATCTGCCTTACCCCTTCCACAGGGTAGTCCGTTACCTCCGTGGTCCGGATAAAGCCGCCCTCCAGTTCCTCCACGCCCGCTTCCCCGGGAGCGGCCTCATAACCCGCAGACTTGACCTGCTCCATCTTCTCCCGGGCCAGGTTGGCGGCCATGGTGCGGTGGGCGGAATTGTAGACGGTCCTGGTCCCGTTAACAATCATCCCGGTAATGGGGAAGACCATGATCACCAGGATCATAACGGCCACCAGCACCTCCACCAGGGTAAAGCCGCCTTGACCGGCTTTTAATTGGGCAAACCGTCTTTTCCACATGGCCTTACCATCCCATCAATTTAAGGTACCCCTGCCACAGGGCGGCGCCGTAAAATACTTCCACCAGCGCGGCCAGGGAAAGAAAGGGAGCAAAGGGCAGCGCCTCCTTCCAGCCGGAGCGCCTGCGCCAAACCTGGAAAAGCCCGGCCAGGGCGCCGGCGGCAAATCCCAGGAAGAGAACCACCGCTGCGCCCGCAGGCCCGCTAAAAAAACCGATCAGGGCTGCCAGCTTCACATCGCCGGCTCCCATGCCTCCCCGGCTGGCCAGGTAGATTACCAGCATCACCCCGCCGGCCACGGCCAGCCCCGCCAGGGCTTCCAACCAGGCGGCTCCGATTCCGCGGCCGGTGGCTTGCAGCGTCCGCCAGATGGCTCCTCCCGCCAGGCCGACCAGGACCAGCCCGTTGGGCACCCGGAGATGCTCCAGGTCGATCAGGCTAATGGCCAGGAGCAGAACCAGGAGGAACAGCTTCCCGGCGGCTTCCAGGCTCAAGCCGAACTTGCTGAAAACCGCCGTGAAAAGCAGTCCCGTTGCCATCTCCACCAGAGGATAGCGCGGGCTGATCCTGGCTCCGCAGTAACGGCAGCGCCCCCGGAGAAACATGTACCCCAGGAGGGGGACCAGGTCCAGGGCTCCCAGCCTTGTCCCGCAAGCGGGGCAGTGGGAAGGGGGCCGGACCAGGGATTCTCCCCGGGGCAGCCGGTAGACCACCACATTGAGGAAACTACCGGCGCAGAGCCCAAACAGGAAAACTGCTGTATACTGCAAAATATCCATTTAACCTTGTGTCCCGCATCCGGCCTCAGCCCGGCTAAAATATAACCGGCTCCGGCCGTTAGTCTTCCTCGTCATCGTCTTCAACCCACAGCCCTGCAGCTTCAGCAGTAGAACTGACAACATTATCCTCGTCCAATGAATATGTGTATCCTTTAAACGGACTTTTCACTTCGCCGGGCCTCAGGTAACCTGCACCTTCCAATTGACCAATGAAAGTGTCTGCACCCGCAGTCAGTGTTGCCTTCCCCTCGATTATACACAGATCAACCTGTGATTGCAGAAGTTTGACATTGGCCTTGTCGGCGCTGATCCGGGCCTTGTTTACCTGGTTGGTAAATATGGGAAGGATGATCGCCACCAAGACGGCGATGATGGCCACCACGATGAGCATCTCGATCAGGGTAAAGCCCTTCTCCTTCTTCTGCACCTGGCGCAGCGCTTTCGCTATTCTCATGATCACTCCTCTTCACCTCCTTTCCGTCGACCCAATAGGATAATTTATAGAGAACCATATAAGGTGAAGATGGGCAAATAGATGGAGACCACCACAAAAAGGACCATAAAGGCAATGACAATCAGCAATATGGGCCCCAGAGTGGAGCTGAGCCGATCCAGGGCGTAGGCCACATCGTTCTCATAGAACTCGGCGGTGTGCGAGAGCATCTCGTCCAGGGAACCGGTCTCTTCGCCCACGTGCACCATCTCCACCACCAGAGGCGGAAAGAGACCGCTCCTGGATAAAGGCGGAGCCATGGGCTGCCCCTGGCGAATTACCTCCCGGGTCCTTTTTACTACCTGGGCCATAACTACGTTGTCCAGGACCCGCTCGGTAAGCTCCAGGGAGTTCAGCACTCCCACTCCGCAGCTCAGCAAGGTGCCCAGAGTGCGGGTAAAGCGGGAGATCAGGGCCTTGTGGTAGATGGGCCCGAAGAGGGGCATCCTCAGCCGGAGCTGATCATAGCGGTAGCGACCTTGCTCCGTTTTAATGTATTGGCCCAGGGCGGCCACAAGAATTACGATCCCCCCCAGGATTAGGTACCAGAACCGGCGCACCGTGCCGGCAAAAGTCATCAAGGCTCTGGTAATCCAGGGCATTTCCACTCCCAGGTTGCTGAATATGTTGGCAAAGGTGGGGAGCACGAAGAAGATCATGGCCACAAGAACCAGCACGGCAAAAGCGGTAATCAGCGCCGGGTACAGGGTGGCGGAGCGAATCTTCTGCTCCAT
>LFRQ01000014.1:0-2761 GCA_001512835.1 Clostridia bacterium DTU022 | reverse complement strand
TTGCCGAAAGACTCGGCCAGGGAACTGCCTTTTTCCAGGGAGCCGGCCACCTGCCTCAGGTGCTCCCGGAAAGATTCCTGCTCCATCTGTTGGGAAAGCAGCCTCAGCCCCTGCAGGGCGGTCATCCCCGAGCGAAGGATGGCGGCAAACTGGCGGCAGAAGATCATGAAGTCGCGGGCCTTGGCTTTTTTCCCTCCCCGACTGCCGCCGCTCGGCCTGGTTTTGGCAACGGCCGGCGGGGCCGCCCCCCAGCTCTGCTCCTTCAAGTTAAGGACGGTCAGGTTTTTATGGCGCAGGTAATTCAGGGCTTCCTGGAGGCTGGCCGCGTTAAAGGTGCCCTCCTTGGTGGATCCGTCTTGATCTTTGACTTGGTAGCGATATACCGGTGACAAAACAACCCCTCCTAACTGGTGGGACAGATCAGGGAAATCGACTCTCCCTGGCTATAGCCCAAAGCTTTGGACAGGTTTTCAGGCTGCACGGCGTTCTCCATGGCGGTCTGGTAGTCCACAAGCCCCTGCTCGTAGAGCCGCCGAATGCTGTTGTCCATCAGCAGCATCCCCTGGCGGGAGCCTGTCTGCATGGCTGCCGCAATCTGGTAAGTCTTGTTCTCCCGGATCAGGTTGCGAATCGCCGGGTTGGCCACCATAACCTCCGCTGCCAGCACCAGCCCCCTGCCGTCCTTCCGCCTCAGCAGCCGCTGGCTAATCACCCCCACCAGGATGTTGGCCAGCTGGGTCCGGACCTGCTGCTGCTGGTGGGCCGGAAATACGTCGATCAGGCGATCCACGGTCTGGGGAGCGTCTACGGTATGCAAAGTGGACAGTACCAGGTGACCCGTCTCCGCGGCCGTCAAGGCGATGGCGATGGTCTCCAGGTCCCGCATCTCGCCCACCAGGATTACATCGGGATCCTGGCGCAAGGCCGCCCGCAGGCCGGCGGCAAAGCTGGTGCTGTCTCTCCCGATCTCCCGCTGGCTAACCAGGCTCTTCTTGGGGGGATGCAGGTACTCGATGGGATCTTCCAGGGTAATAATATGGCAGCTTCTTTCGTTGTTGATCAGGTTAATCATCGCCGCCAGGGTCGTGGATTTGCCGCAGCCCGCCGGGCCGGTAACCAGGATTAATCCTTTCCGGACCCGGGCCATATGGCCCACGATCGCCGGCAGCCCCAGGGTGGCGGGATCGGGAATTTCATCCAAGATTACCCGCACCGCCAGGTTTATCCCGCAGCGCTGGCGGAATATATTGATCCGGAAGCGCCTCCCTCCGGCAGAGGTATAGGCCAGGTCCAGGTCCCCCCTCCGGTTGAGAAGATCCATCTGCTCCCGGGTGAGCAGGCGGCCGGCCAGCTCCGCAGTATCTTCCGCTCTCAGGCTCGGACCGCTCCCGGGCACCAGTTCCCCGTACAGGCGGTATATGGGAGGCAGCCCCACGGAAAGGTGCAGGTCACTGGCCCCTTTTTCCAGCGTCTCTTGTAGAAGCTTGTCCAGGTGCCAAGCCATAGGCGCACCCCCGTTTTCTTAGAATTCGGCGAAAGCTACGCGGATTACTTCCTGCATGGTGGTCAACCCTTCCCGGACCCGGGCCAGCCCGTCCATAAGCAGGGGGACCATGCCCTGGGCCAGGGCAGTCTCGCGGATCTTGTCCCCCGATTCCTCGTCGGCAACCAGCTGGCGGATTTCCGGGGTCATCACCAGCATCTCGTGAATAGCCATGCGCCCGCGGTAGCCGGTATTGTTGCATTTGTTGCACCCGGCGCCCTTAAAGAGCTTCTCCGGCGCCGGCTGCTTGAAGACACTTTGGAAGACATCCTTCTCTTCCCGGGAAAGGGCATACTCTTCTCTGCATTCGTTGCAAATCCGCCTTACCAGCCGCTGGGCCACGACTCCCACCAGGCAGGCGTTGACCAGGAAACCTTCCACGCCCATATCCACCAGGCGAGTAACCGCCCGGGGGGCATCGTTGGTATGGAGGGTGCTCAACACCAGGTGGCCGGTGAGGGCGGCTCGAATGGCGATCTCCGCCGTCTCCAGGTCGCGGATCTCGCCCACCATAATGATGTCGGGGTCTTGACGCAGGATGTGGCGCAGGGCATTGGCAAAGCTAAGGTTGATGCGGGGATTAACCTGGATCTGGTTTACCCCTTCCAGCCGGTATTCCACCGGGTCTTCCACGGTAATTATGTTCTTCTCCGGGTTGCTCAGGAAATTTAAAGCCGAATAGAGAGTGGTAGTCTTGCCGCAACCCGTCGGACCGGTGACCAGGATCATCCCGGAACTGTGCCTGATAAACTTGCGGAAAGTTTCATAGTTTTGCTGCGAGAAGCCAACGTTTTCCAGGGGGAGAACCACCCTCTCCCGCTCCAGAATACGGATAACCACCTTCTCCCCGTAAATGGTGGGCATGGTGGAAACCCGCATGTTGACTTCCTTCAGCCCCACCTGCATCTGAATGCGGCCGTCCTGGGGAAGGCGCCGCTCGGCAATATCCAGGTTCGACATGATCTTGATCCGGGAAACAATCAGCGGCTGGGTCTCCTTGGGAGGAGACATAAAATCGAAGAGGACTCCGTCGATGCGCAGCCGCACCCGGACCCCTTTTTCGGTAGGCTCAATATGGATGTCGCTGGCTCCCTCGTTGACCGCCTGCATGATCAGGGTATTTACTACCTTGACAATGGGAGCGTCCTCCACCGCAGCCTTGATGCGGGCCAGTTCCGCCTCTTCCTCGGCCTTGCTCTGCCTCTCTTCAGAAGTGAG
>LFRQ01000083.1 GCA_001512835.1 Clostridia bacterium DTU022 | reverse complement strand
GCTGGAAAAGGTAATTTTGGAGATGGTATCTTGTGAATAGGTGTTTATATTAATTAGAATGCTGTTTTCGGTAACCGAAAAGTTGACCGGATCGGGACTCGAAAAGTTGACCACCTACGGTACAACCCTGGGGTATCACCTACCCCCCTAGGGGGGTAGGTGATACCAAAATTTACTAATCCTTGTCCTCATCCTTTTTTCTTTTTTGACTTTCGCGAAAGCGGTAGGATTCTCCTTCAAACACAAACACATGCGACCTGTGGGTAAGCCGGTCTAAAAGAGCCGTAGTCAAAGTAATATCGCCAAACACCTCCCCCCAGCGGGAAAATTCAAGATTGGAAGTAATGACGATGCTGCCCCGCTCATAGCGTTCCGCACAAAACTGGAACAGCAGCGGGCCGCCTGGCCCGAGGCCAATATATCCCAATTCATCTAAGATCACCAGGTCAATTTTGTGCCAGCTTTTCAAATAACGCGGCAGGCGGTATTCTTTCTCTGCCAAGAGCAGCTCCTGTACCAGCTCCACTGTTTTGATAAAGCGAACCCGGTACCCGGCTTCAATAGCGGAGAGACCGAGTGCAACTGCGGTGTGAGTCTTGCCAGTCCCGGGTTTACCTATACAAATCACATTTTCCCGCTCCCGGATGAAACTGCCGCCGGCCAACGATAGAATCTTTTGCTTGGATAGATTAGGAATGACCGTGAAGTCGAAATCACCGAAGCTTTTCACCCAGGGAAAGCGCGCTGCCTTGAGCCTTCTTTGTTTTTGATTTGTGTTTCTCGCCTCCACTTCAAAGGCCAGGCAGGCTGCCAAAAAGGCGGTGTAGCTTTTATTCCCCTCTGCGGCGTCTTTGGCCAGTTCCTTGTAGATCTGGCGTACCGCCGGCAGCTTGAGCTTTTTGCAGTAAAGCTCAATCACGGCACTTTGGGCTTGCTCGTTCACCTTGCCACCCCCAGGAGAGCATCGTAGCAATCGGGAGTACCCGGGGAAACCTGGTATTGTTTTAGTGCGGCAGGCACTTCAATTTTGGGAGGCGCCTGGCCGTTAGCCCGGTTCACGATCAGTTGTTTCACGGTCGCTTCATTGACTGAACCCAAGGCAAGGGCCTGTTTTAATGCTGAAGCCACCTCAACCTGGGAGTATTGCCGGTGCAGTAAAAGGATGCGGCACAATTCCCGATACCCTTCCGGGTTGCCATGCATAAGTTTCTCTTTAGCCCTGGCGTAGACTTCAGGCAGGCGGCGTACGACTGCCGCGTGCATCACTGCGCGGGGCTTCCGCTCCAGGGCATCCAAGTAGTGGTCCAGTTCCAGGATCGTCTCTTTGGCTTTGTAGCTGCGCCGGTGGCATGCCACCAGGCGATTTTTATGCCACACCTCGATCCGCTCGGCAAAGATCTCAAGCCTCAAAGTTTCTTTGACGTAGCGGCAGGGCACCGAATAGCGGACGCGGTCGTAATTTACCAGGCTGTAACTGTTGGCTTTGGCCATCTTAGTGACACAGCAGCGGAACGGGTAAGCCGGCAAGGGGCGTAAAGCTGACTTTTCCTGTTCCCACCCTTCCCGGTTGCGCTGAAGTTCTTTCTGGCACCATTTAAGCAAGATCTCATGGTTTAAATAATCGATATCCGGCACGTCGGGCATGGGAACCATGGCGTTTCGCCGCACATACCCCACCAGGCCCTCCACGGAGCCCTTCTCGTGAGGCTCCCCGGGCCGGCAGAAAATGCTGTCAAACAGGTAGTGGGCCCGCAGGCTGGCGAAGACAAGGTGCTCTTGCCGCTTCGGGCCGCCCAGGATTTTGACTACCGCGGTTTTGGGATTATCGTAGACAAGCTCGGTGGGCACGCCGCCCAGCCATTCAAAGGCCAGCCGGTGGCCTTCTAAGAATGCATCCAGCTTCTCTGTATGAAAAGCCCAGACAAAGGGGACTTTGCTGGCCTTCATGCGCAGGCAAAAGAGACACACTTCGGTGAGCCTGCCCCCGATGATAACTTTGGCCCGGCCCCAGTCTACCTGGGCTTGTTCCCCGTATTCAGCATAAAGAGGGATATGTACTTCATGAAACACCGGGCGAAGTTTGCGAACATATTTCCTGACCGTGGAGTCACTGCCCTGAAAACCATACTCTTCAACCAGCCGGTCATAGATACGCTTGGCGGTATGCCTTTGCTTTTTGGGTGCTTTCTCATCTTGCTTGAGCCAGTTTAAAATGATGTCCCGGTAGGGGTCCATGACCGGACAGGGGCGATCCTTTGTGAGTTCATACTCAGGTATCTTGGAACTGGCCAGGGCTTTGCGGATGGTCTGCCTTGCGTAGCCAAGCTGCTTGCTGATCTTGCGAATTGACCACCCTTCAACGTAGTACTTTTTTCTGATATACTCTATATCGACCACTTCGAGCACTTCCTTTCCTCCTGTCCCTGGTATGTAGCGTGATACATCCAGTTTACAGGATGGGAGTCTTGGGGTGGTCAACTTTTCGTTACCGTTCACCCTCAAAGTGGTCAACTTTTTAATTACCGTTTACAAATGCCAAAAAGCAAAAGAATTTAAATCATATGATTAGACAATATAATATGGAGGATATATATGAAATTTCAATGGCCAAACAACAGATCTTGATGGGGCCGCAGCGGCCGGCGTTGCAGCTGCTCTCTTCGACGGAGCAGGCGGTAACGGCGACGATGAGATCGAACATCGCCTCCAGCTCAATGTAGTCGCCCGCCCTTGAAAGGGGTTCCTTTATCTCGAGGCGGCCGTCCTCGTGGACCCGCGTGTTCATGAATATGTTGAAAGGTGTCCAGATGCAGCTTTCATCAAGGCCGTATTCGGCCAGTGCTTTCTTAAAGTTTTCATGGCAGCTGGGGTGCGGCCCCGTGATGCCGTACTGGCATCGATACATGGCCGGGCTGCAGGGAGGATGGAGCAGGTCATGGGCCCCCACGGTGTCGGCGGTGACCCGGAGCATGGGCCGGTAGAGATTGGAATAGAGGTGCTGGCCCACCTTGATGTAGAGGGAGCCGTTGTTGTCGATGGTGGCGCCGGTGGAAAGAAACTCGCGCGGCTCCACGGCATTGAAAGCGAGAAAATCGGCTACTTGTTTACCCTTGGGATCAATCACTCGCACCTTCCGGCCTTTTGGCAATGCAAAAGCTCGCCCTTCTTGAGCTGGAATGATGAAGCCGAGTTTGGCTGTATCCACGGTCCTTCACGCACCTTTTCTCCTCATTTCGCGCCTCCCGCTAACCAGCCAGAGGTGCAACCCGGAACTGCCTAGAGCTTTGCTTCCATGCCGGGATGCGCCGTTCCCTCCCACCATGCGGCTAGCGAAAAAGAGCCAAGAAACGCTCCATATAGTAAATCCAGACCTGGTTGAAATAGCCGGGAAAATAGAAGTCGCTGGCATGGCCGGCCCAATTCATTTCCAGGAGCGCACACCGCTCGTTGCCGGCGGCTTGATATTTTTCTTTAAAATTGCGTGCCGTATACCAGGAAACCATCCCATCATGGCTCCCCTGGTAAATTAGGCAAGGGGGGCTCTCTTTATCAATGAGAAGGCTCACGTCAATCCATTCAGGCGCTTCGCCGATAACGGGCAAGAAACTGGTCTCATTGGCCGGGTAAAGGGGAAGGTAGCCCTTGATTTTTATCGCCTCGCTGATTAGGTGAGGATAATTCCCGCCGGCTGCAGCCAGGGCCAGGGCCGTGGTTAGCTGCCCACCGGCGGAGCCGCCGGTAATAAAGACCGAATTGAGATCGAGGTTATATTCGGCGCCATGCTCGGCCAGGTATTTTGTAAATATGCCCAGGTGGCGGACCATGTCATCCAGGGTAAACGGGCCCACGCGCTCGCGCTTGGCCAGCAGCGGCTGCAATGCGGTGAGCTTCACCCGGTCAGTTAAGCCGTACTGCAGGTCAAAGACGGTGTAGCCCTGGGAGGCAAAATACTTGTTTACCTGCATCATGTTGGTAAAGCCCTTGTCGCCGGCGATCCAGGCGCCCCCGTGTATCCGGATCAGCGCCGTCCCGCTGCCCGGCAGGCCGGTTTTCCCTTCAGGCGGCATGAACACGTCGAAATAAAGCTTCAGCCCATCGTCAATGCCGCCGCTCCCTTCATAAAAGAGAACATCTCTTTCATAGCGGTACTCTCCCGGGGGGAGTCCCAAAAAATAGGCCGGCAATGAAAAAGGTGTTTTAAGAAAATAATCTTCCCAGGCGGATTCAAGCTGTTCCAAACGGCTGCCTCCGAAAGTACGGGTAAATTCAGCCTCGGCGCCGGCGCAGGTTTTGGGCATGGCCAGCAGGGGAAGCAGGTGGACGGCAAAGCAGGCCAGGCCCATTATCCCTGTGAAAAGGGCCGCAGCGCTGCCCGGCCGGTTTTGCAGCTTTAAAATTAAAACGGCTGTGCTGAGCAGGATGAAAGCATGGTAAAGAGAAAACCCGGAAAGGAAAATCTCGATAAACTGGGGCGCGCTCTCAAAAAAAATGGACCTGTTGCCGGCCAGAAGGAAATAAAGTGCAGCTGTTCCCGAAACCAGGACAACATAGGATAACACCAGAATCGTTTTTTTGCCGGGACTGCCGGTTTTACGTGCGCAGGGCTGTCGGCCCATTCGCAGCGGGAAACCGGCTTTAACAGCAGCCAGGTTATTCCAGGCCAGGGTTGAACCCAAAATGGGAAGGCCAAAATAGATTAAATAGATCCCGCCGTAGATGAGGAAGTCAAAGCGCCCGGTATAAATAAGAGCAGTGAGCATGTTTAAACAGGCCATCATGGCAAAACCGGCAATCAGGGCTGCCAGGCAGATATAGCCCCCGCGGTGCAGGCGGCGACCGAGATGATTTTCTCGATCAACGAAGCGATCATCCAGGTAAATGAGCAGGATGAGCGCCGTGAGGGAAAGCAGGTATAAAATCCCACAAAAATTGTCCACCGCCATATTTAGCGGCACGGCCAGGTGAATCGCGCTACCGGCTATGGCCGCCAGGGAGAATCCCAGGGTAAGGACGCTCACAAGGTGGACCAATTTAATACGCCCGCTGGCCATCTCCAGCCCCTCCCTACCTGAAGAAAAATTGACAAGGGGAATATTAGCATAAGTTCGACTAAAAGATAGGAATTTGCTTTTGCCTGGAGCAATTATAGCAATTTTCTGTTATGGGTGTCAA
>LFRQ01000059.1:19387-56546 GCA_001512835.1 Clostridia bacterium DTU022 | reverse complement strand
AAGCTTGGAGGAGAAGAGCGCCAGCCCTTCCGGCCCGGTAGATAAACGGGCCCGGGAACTGGCTTCCTGGGACCTGAGCCGGAATTACTGGGTGGAGGCCGGGGCCGGCACGGGGAAAACCACCCTCCTGGTGGAGCGGCTGCTCCGGATCATTGCCAGCGGGGCCGCCCGTCTGGAGGAGATCGTGGCCATTACTTTCACAGAGAAGGCGGCCACAGAGTTGAAGGTGCGCCTGCAGGAGAAGATCAAGGAGCGGCTGCAGGCGGCGCCCCCGGAACAGCAGCCCCGACTCCGCCAGGCCCTGGAAGAGATTGAGTATGCCCCCATTGCCACCATCCATTCCTTTGCCGGCTCCCTGCTGCGGGAAAGGCCGGTGGAGGCCGCCGTGGACCCCGCTTTTAAAGTTCTCGACCCGGGAGAGATGGAGGATTTCCTGGACCGGGTCTGGGAGCGCTGGTTTGCCGAAGAGTTGAAGCGGGCTCCCCGGCTCCTCCGCCAGGCCCTGCGCTGCGGTTTTGCCCCGGAGCACTTTCGCCAGCTGGGGCGGCTGCTTTATGACCAGCGGGACCTGGTGGAAGAAGGCTCCAGCCCGGATCCTCCCGACCTGGTTCCCCTCTTCCTGGAAGAGCTGGCGGCGGCGCTCCCGGAACTGGAGGGGCTGTTGGACTGCTGTACCAACCACCGGGATCGCGGCTATCTTCTTCTCCTGGAGCTTATAAGGGAGGGGCGCGCCCTCCTGGGAACCCCTCACCGCTGGGAGCAGGATTTCCTGCTGGTTACCGCCTTCCCCTCCATAAGCCCTTGCGGGAACCAGAGCAACTGGAAAACCAAGGACGATTGTGCCCGCCAAAAGGAGATTTGCTCCCGCTTGAAGCAGCTGCAGGAGCAGGCCCGACAATCAATAATCGGGACCCTGATGGCGGAGCTGATCCGCTGGTGCAAAAACTTCCTGCAGGCCGTGGAGGCGGCCAAGGAGGAGAAGGGGGTTCTGGATTTCCAGGATCTCCTCCTCAAGGCCCGGAACCTGCTCCGGGATCACCTCCCCGTCCGGGAGTACTTCCAGCAGCGCTTCCGCTTTATCCTGGTGGACGAATTCCAGGATACGGATCCCCTGCAGGTGGAGCTGGTCTTCTTCCTGGCCGAGGAGAGCCCCCGGGCCCGGTCCTGGCAGGAAGCGGTGCCGGCGGCGGGAAAACTCTTCCTGGTGGGGGACCCCAAGCAGTCTATCTACCGCTTCCGCCGGGCGGATATAGAGATCTACCAGGAGGCCGGGGAGCGCCTGCGGGAGCACGGGGAACTGTTGGCCATAACCCAGAACTTTCGCACCGTGCCGGGGCTTATCGATTGGGTCAACCTGGTTTTTGAGCGCTTGATCCAGCCCCGGGAGCGCTACCAACCCGCCTATATCCCCTTGCATGCCTACCGCCCTTCCTGGGAAGAACCGGCCCTGGTCCTGCTGGATCCTCCCCCGGAGCAGCAGGGGAGCCGGGCCGCGCAGGTGAGGGAGGCCGAGGCCCGGGCCGTGGCCGACTTTATCCAGGAGATAACGGGGCGGTGGCCGGTGCATGACCGCCGGGGGGAGGTCCGGCCGGTAAGGTACGGCGACCTGGCCGTCCTTTTCCTGACCACCACCGGAATTGAAGTCTACGAGAGGGAGTTCCGGAAGCGGGGCATCCCTTACCGCCTGGAGGGCGGCAAACGATTTTTCTTCCGGGAGGAGATAAATGCCCTGCGCAACTTCCTGGTCTCCCTAAGCAATCCCTATGACCGGGTGGCCCTGGTGGCGGTACTGCGCTACTGGGGCGGGATCTCCGATGAGGAGCTCTTCCGCTACTGTGAAGAAGGCGGGGTGCTTAACTACTTGGCCCCGGTGGAGGATCGCTACCCGGCCATTAAGCGGACCTTTCAATTGCTGCAGGACCTCTACCGGCGGCAGCACCAGCTTTCCCTGGCCGGCCTGGTGGAAGAGCTGCTGCAGCGGACGCGCTTTTACCAGCGGGTGAGCCTGCAGGAGCAGGGGCAGCAGGCGGCTTCCAACCTGCGCAAGCTGCTGGGGATGATTCGCTCCCGGGAGCAGGAGCGTCCCCTTACCCTGACCGGCCTTTCCCGCTGGCTGATCCGGGTGGAGAAGCAGGAGCGGGAAGAGGCCGAATCCCTGCTTTATGAAAGCGACAGCGATGCCGTGCAGGTGATGACCATACATAAAGCCAAGGGCCTGGAGTTTCCCGTGGTCTTCCTGGCCAACCTGGGCACCACCGGCAGCCACAGCGAAAACTTTTTGGCAGACCGGTCCCGCCGGCGCTTTGAAATCAGGCTGGGGGGCAACTTCTTCACGGCGGGCTATCCCGCCGCCCTGGAGCAGGAGAAGCGGCGGCGGGAGGCGGAGCGCCTGCGCCTTATGTACGTGGCGGCCACCAGGGCCCGGGATTACCTCGTTATCCCCCGCTTCTACAACCCGGCCCGGCCCGGATTCTTCTGGGAAAAGGTAAAGGGGCTGGAAGAGGAAGGGGTGGAGTTGACCCGGGGAAGGGTCCTGGTGAGAGAGGCGAAGGGCGGGCCTTGGCCCGGGGAAGGAGAGGGGCGAAAGACTGCTTTCGCCGGAAAGGAAGGGGAGCGGGGCGCGGCCTCCCGGCAGCTGGAGGCGCTCCTGGCCCGGCGGGAAGCCTGGTCCCAAGAGTTGAGGCGGCTGTTGGCCGAAGCCTCCCGGCCGGGACCCTATTTCAGCTTCAGCCGCCTGGCCGCCGAGGACGAGGACCGCCTTTCCCTGGAGGGCGCCGAGCTGGAACCGGATTTGCGCCTTCCGGGAGCAGGGGTGGCGTTCGGTTCCGCCTTTCACCAGGTCATGGAGCAGGTGGACTTTATGCCGACGGAGGACCGGCTCCGGGAACTGGTCTCCCGGGCGGCGGAGCAATGGTATATTGCCGATAGAGCCGAGCTGGAGCGCCTGGTGAAGCGAACCCTGGAGCATCCCCTCCTGCTGCGGGCCCGAGAGGCGGAGGGGGCCTGGCGCGAAGTTCCCTTTGTGTTAAACCTGCAGGGAAAACTGGTGGAGGGCATGATCGACCTGGTCTTTCAGGAGGGCGACGGCCTGGTGATCGTCGATTACAAAACTGACCGGGGGGATGATGAGGCCGTTTCCCGGCGCTGGCCGCGCTATGAACTGCAGGGGCGGATCTATGCCCTGGCCTTGACGGAAGCGTCCGGCTTGCCCGTTCAAGAGGTCTCCTTTCTCTTTGTCCGCTCCGGCCTGGTAAAAAAGGTCCCCCTTTCCAATCTTCAGTGCCTGGCACGTCAACTTTGTCAACTTTATTGAATGTTCAGTGTTATCGTATGGTATGGCATATTTGTCAATTTTATTGAGAGAGAGGCGGGGCCGGCAGCGGCCCCGGCGTTATTATATGGGGCCGGCAGAGGCAGGTAAAATAGCTAACCGGGGATTTTCAGAGCTTTCCGTTCCCCGGTGCCAGCCACCGGTTTAAGAAAGCCCAAACCGGTAAATCTTGAGTGTTGTCAAAGGATACATTCTACATTATAATGAAGTTAAGAAAAGAGAAAAACCTTACAAGTAAGAAGGTTTATAATTGATGAAAGTTAACGAGTATTTAAAAAACAAGTTAAGCCAGGGAGCGGTACATGTTACCCTGATCGATCCTACCCGCCAAAGCCCGGAAGCTTCCGCCCGCCTGGCGGAAACGGCCCAGGAGGTTGGCAGCGACCTGATCTTCATCGGCGGCACCCCGGGAACATCCCAGCGGAACCTGATGGAAGCGGTGGATCTCATCAAGAAGCGGGTGGCCATTCCCGTTATTTTTTTCCCGTCGGGAACGGATACCATTAGTTTGAACCTGGACGCCGTCCTCTATTTAAGCCTGCTGAACTCCCGGAACAGCCAGTATGTTTCCGGCGCCCATGCCCGGGTGGCCCTGCTCTTGAAGCGACTGGAGATAGAAGTTATCCCCGTGGGCTATGTCCTGGTGGAGCCGGGCATGAAGCTGGGAGAGGTGGGAGATGTAGACCTGGTCAGCCGGGACAATTTTTGGAGCGCCATCGGCTATGCTCTGGCGGCGGAATTCATGGGCATGTCCTATGTTTACCTGGAAGCGGGCAACGGTGCCGCCCAGCCCGTTCCTGCGGGGATGATCCGGGCTGTTAAGCGGGAGCTGAGCATACCCCTAATCGTGGGAGGAGGCATCCGCACCGCCATCGACGCTCGGCGGGTGCGCCAGGCCGGGGCGGATATCGTGGTTACCGGGACGGTGATTGAAAACGCCGGCTACCGGGAGCGGCTCCGCTCTATCCTCAGCGCCCTTAAAGAATAGAATTAACAACGGCCGGAAAGTGCTTCCGGCCTAAATTTTAGATATGTCAAATGGGCAGGAAACCTGCCCATTTTTTTTAATTAGGCATGCTAAAACGTACCATAATTTGTACATATTAACAAAAAAAATAAAGATTGAAAAAGGGATCTAATTTTTCCTGGAGAATTATAACAGTAGTGGTATGATGGTTAGACCGCAGAAAGGGAAAAACATGGAAAAGATCGTGCGTCAAAAATTATATGAACAAGTGGCCAAGAGACTCCAGGAAGCCATCGTGAAGGGGAGGTATAAAGTAGGCGAAAAATTGCCTTCAGAAAGAAATCTTGCCGAAAGATTTGGCGTCAATAGACTGGCGGTAAGGGAAGCTCTGCGCACCCTGGAAACTAGAGGGATGGTTAAAACATATCCTGGAGAGGGCACCTTTGTGACCAACAGCACTGTAACTCCAGTGCTTCCCGAAACCCTAATCAGACTTTTTACTGAAGATCATCTGGAAATTAAAGCTGTAGACGAACTTTTATTAATCAGGCGCTACCTGGAAATCGCCATTATTAAGAACATTAATTTAAAAAATATCGATGAACTTGTCCGGCAGTTGGATTATATCCTGGACTTTTATTCTAGTGCTGTACAAGCGGGAGACCGGGAGAAAGTGGCAGTCTACGATGAACAATATCACCTGGCCCTGGCCAGGGCCGGGGAAGGGAAAGTGTTGAGCAGTATAGCGGAGGTTGTCTGGGAGATTATCCGAAAATATCAGCGTTTATATTTTCTTCAGTGCGCTTTTCCAGAAAAAATATTGGAATATTTAATAAAAATAAAAAATCAATTAAGCCAAAAAAAGATCGACGCTGCCGCCCAAACCATGGAGAAGTTGTTGATTTACGGGGATCTGGAATTCAGGACCTTTCTGCTTAAAAAAAAATAAACCGGAGGGGAAATTAAATGCGCCTCAAGGACAAAGTAGCACTTATTACCGGTGCGGCAAGCGGTATGGGTTTGGCGATAGCCAGAAAATTTGTTGCCGAAGGCGCCAAGGTGGCTTTAAACGACTGCCGGAAAGAAGCTCTGGAGGAAGCGGTTAGTTCTTTCTCAGAAGGCGGGAAGGATGTCCTGGCCGTTTTTGCTGATGTAAGTAACAGTGCCGAAGTTGACCGGGCTGTGGACCTGGTTCTGGAGCGTTACGGCCGACTGGATATTCTGGTTAACAATGCGGGTATTCTAAGATTTCAACGTATCGTGGACTTAACGGATGAGATGTGGCAGAGAGTAATCGATGTCAACCTAACCGGGGCATTCTACTGTACCCGTGCGGCCCTGGATAAAGCAATGCTGAAACAAAGAAGGGGAAAGATTATTTACATAGCTTCAGTATCACCTTATGTCGGTGGACCGATGGTCGCTCCCTATGCAGCCAGTAAAGGGGGCATTATCGGTTTAATGAGGGCGGTGGCCAAGGAGGTTGCTCATGCCGGTATTACGGCCAATGCTATTGCTCCCGGTTACATGGTTACGGGGATGACCCGTTCCGTATACCGGGGAACGTTGCAGCGCCGGCTCGAAGAGAACATTGCCCTGGGACGTTTGGGCCGGCCTGAAGATGTAACCGGGGCGGCCACTTTTCTGGCTTCAGATGAATCGGATTACATGACGGCTCATGTAATGCTGGTTGATGGCGGTTCTATTTAATTGGGGAGGTGGGAAAAACAATTGTTAAATTTTAGAAAGGAGGATTACTGTGAAAGCAGCTGTTTGGAAGAAAAAAAATGTATTGGTTGTGGAGGATGTTCCCGAACCGTCGGTAGGCCCGTATGATGTAAAAGTAAAAGTGGACTGGACAACCATTTGTGGAAGTGACCCCCACATTGTCAGCGGTGCTCTCCCGGTTTCTTTACCTCCCCGTATTATGGGGCATGAAATGTCCGGGACTATAGTTGAACTGGGAGAAAAAGCTAATGTCAAAGGTTTGAAGGTCGGCGACCGGGTAACCGGATATCCCGTATATTATTGCGGATCTTGCCACTATTGCCGTACCGGGCTGGAACACTACTGCTTGCGGGTGGCCCAACCCGTGCCCCCCGGAACCATGGCCGAATATGTTGTCTGGAAGGAGCAGCAAATATATAAAGTACCGGAAGGCTTGGATCCCCGGCTGGCTTGTCTGGCGGAACCGATTTCCGTTTGCCTGCGGGGCATCGATGTTTCCAATATCAGACCGGGATCATCGGTAGTCATATTCGGTGCCGGAGGGATCGGCCTGATTTTGTTACAGCTGGCTATCAGGGCCGGGGCCGTTCGGCCGGTAGTAATTGAGCCGGTAGAGGAGAAGCGCAAGCTGGCGGAGAGGCTTGGGGCCTGGGCCACTATAGACCCCAACACCGAAGATGTCTGGACCAGGGGTCTGGAGTTAACCGAGAACAAAGGGTTCGATACTGTTATCGAAGCTTCAGGTTCAAGCAAAGCGGCTAAAGAAGCAATTACCCTGGCCGGAAAAGCCGGCACGGTAGTCTATTTTGCCGTTTACCCCATGAACTTTGAACTTCCGATCAAACCCTTTGACCTGTATGCCCGGGATTTAACCTTAAGGGGTGTCTTCATGTCCCCCTATACATTCCCCCGAGCCATGGCTTTACTCCCGGAGCTTGAGCTGGAGCCGTTATTGAGTGCCACTTATCCCCTGGACCGGGTTAACGAAGCCTTTGAGGCTCAGCGTAGCGGCAAGTATGTGAAAATCCTTGTTGAGAGTAGGTGAGTTTAGTGACTGTCGACCCGGCTTTGATTTCCCGGCTTGAGGAGAAGGCGGTAGATATTCGCAAGAAGATCATCGACCTTACTGTTATCGCTGGAAGCGGGCATTTGGGAGGCGCTCTCTCCATGGTTGAAATTCTGGTGGCTCTCTACTATCACACCTTAAAAGTTGATCCCTCCCAACCCAAATGGCCGGAGCGAGATCGCTTTATCTTAAGCAAAGGTCACGGTGCTCTGGCTCTCTACCCTATTCTGGCCGATCGCGGTTTTTACCCGGAGGAACTAATGAGCAACTTCAACGGCCTGGACAGCCCCTTTGGCATGCACCCGGACATGAATAAGATCCCCGGGGTGGAGATGTCAACGGGTTCTCTGGGACATGGCCTTTCGGTAGCGGTAGGGTGTGCCTTGACGGCCAGGCTGGACTGTGCCTCCTGGCGCACCTTTTGCCTTCTCGGGGATGGTGAACTCAACGAGGGGACGGTTTGGGAGGCAGCCATGAGCGCATCAAAATACAAGTTAGGCAACCTGGTGGCTCTGGTAGACCGGAACGGCTTCTCCCTGGACGGTCCTACCGAAGAGATAATGCCCCTGGAACCCCTAAAAGAAAAATGGATCGCTTTCGGCTGGGATACTGTAGAGATCGACGGAAACAACATGGCCGAAGTATTGAATGCTCTGGAATCCCTTCCCGAAGCTTCAGGGGAACGCCCGCAATGTATTATTGCCCGGACCGTCAAGGGGAAGGGCGTATCGTTCATGGAAAACCAGTCAGAATGGCATTACGGTTGTGTTGACGAACAGAAAGCAGAGGAAGTAAAAGCGGAGCTAGAGCTGGCCCGGAAAGGGAGGGGGTGCTGAAGAGATGCAAGCTTTTACCTTTAACGTCCTCGATGTAGACCGTTTTGCTACCAGGGAAATGTATGGCAAGGTTCTGGTGGAGATTGGCCGGGAAAACCCCGACATTGTTGTGCTATCGGCAGATATGATGCGTAGCAACAAGACCGGGGATTTTGCCAAGGCCATTCCGGAACGGTTTTTTAATTTTGGCATAGCCGAACAGAACATGTTTGGCGTCGCGGCGGGGTTTGCCATAAACGGCAAGATACCTTATGCTTCAACTTTTGCCGCGTTTGCTTCCATGCGCTGCGCCGAACAGCTGCGCACCGATATCGCCTACCCCAATTTGAAAGTGCGCATTGTAGCCAGTCACTCCGGTCTCTCCATGGGTAACGGGGGTACCACCCACCATGCCACAGAGGATATTGCCATCACCCGTTCCATGGCCAATATGACGGTTATTGTTCCGGCCGATGCCAATGAGTGTGCCAAGGCAGTTTATGCTTCCGTTGACTATCCCGGACCTATCTATATGCGTATCGGCCGGGGAGCTGAGCCTATCGTATATAAGCAAGATTACGATTTCGCTATAGGCAAGGCCGTTACCGTAAGGGAGGGCAATGATGTTACGGTCATTGCTTGCGGTATTATGGTAATGGCGGCGATAAAAGCGGCCCGTAAGCTGGCTGAGGAAGGGATTGAAACCCGAGTCATCGACATGCATACCATAAAGCCGTTGGATGAAGAAGCCGTCCTAAAAGCAGCCCGGGAGACCGGCATTCTGATTACTGCTGAAGAACACAGTATTATCGGTGGTCTAGGCGGTGCAGTGGCGGAAGTCCTGGCCGAAGCCGGTCTTCCGGTTAAATTCAGTCGTATCGGCCTGCCCGATGTTTACTCTACTATTGGTCCTCCTGACGATCTATATGCCCGCTATGGTTTGGATGCGGAGGGAATCTATAAAAAAGTTAAAGAAATGCTTGGTAAAAAATAATAAAACAGGAGGGATTTCAATGTCGGAACTGGAGAGGATTTTAAACAAACTGCTGGAAACGGCCAATAACGACCCGGAAAGAAAGGCCAAGCTTGAAGAGTGTAACGGACAGACTATTCAGTTAAAGGTCAGCGATGGTGATGACCTGGTAATTGTTGCCAAGGATAACAAGCTGTTCCTGGAGAAAGGAACGATAGACAATCCTACCGCAACGGTGCTGGGAGAGTCGCAAGCATTTGTCGACCTCTTTAATCAGGAGCTGGATGCCATGGGGGCAGTGATGAGCGGGAAACTGGTCCTTAAAGGGGATGTCACCCCCTTTATGGAGCTGGAACTGTTCTAACAGTGACCGGCCGGTTTAACCGAGCCGGTTATGAGCAGCAAGATAAGTTAAGCGTTAAAGGAGCCGGCAGAGTGAACCTCTTTGCCGGCTCCTTTAAATGAAACTTTGGTTATGTGCCAGGCAGCCCGGCGGCCCTGATGGGGTGACAAATTCTTATCTGCTTGCGGCGGTTTTGACCGGGTTCCGGCTTCAGGTCCGGGCGCACTCCCCGCCGCCTCCGCCCAGCAGCTCCAGGGCGTGGCTTAAGGCCGGGCGCAGCACCTCCATGCATTCCTGGACCGCCTTGGGGCTGCCCGGCAGGTTGACGATCAAGGTCCGGCCGCTGATGCCGGCCACGGCCCGGGAGAGCATGGCCTTGGGAGTGAAGGCGGCGCTTTGCCTCCTCATCTCCTCGGCTATTCCCGGCACCAGGCGGTCTACCACCTCCAGGGTGGCCTCGGGGGTAATATCCCGGGGGGAGAGACCGGTGCCCCCCGTGGTAAAGATGGCGTCGGCCCCTTCCCGGACCATTTTTCTTAAGGCGGAGACCAGGGCTTCCCGGTTGTCGGGGACGATGAGGTAGTCGGCCACCTCGCCCCAGGGGCGCAGGGCCTTGGTGACGGCGGGACCGCTCAGGTCTTCCCGCTCCCCCCGGGCCCCCTTGTCGCTGACGGTGATTACCCCGAAGCGGTAGGAGGGGATGACCTTCAGCTCATCTCCCACGGCCACCTCCCCCCCGGCCAGCACTTCGGCGAAGATTCCTTCCCTGGGCATCACGCAATCACCGGCCTGGTAGTAGATGGCACAGCGGCTGTGGCACTCCTTGCCGATCTGGGTTACCCGCAGGATTGCTTCTTTGCCCGCCTGCAGGCGGGTGCCCACGGGCAGGGAGAGGAGGTCGATGCCGCTGGTAGTCAGGTTTTCCGCAAAATCGCCGGGGCCCACCTCCAGCCCTTTGGCCTGCATCTTGGCGATGCTTTCCAGGGCCAGCAGGCTGACCTGGCGGTGAGCGAAACCGGCATGGGCGTCGCCCTCCAGCCCCAGGTCCGGAAGGAGCCGGCCTCGCCCTACATTCTTTTTCCGTTCACCCTTGTTGGGGCTGATGCATACGGCCACTATTTTTCCCATCTTAGTCTTGCTCCCGGCGGTAATGGCCGGAGCGGCCTCCTTTCTTTTCCATGAGCCTGATGTTCTGGATGACCATCTCTTTATCCACGGCCTTGCACATATCGTAAATGGTCAGGGCGGCGGCGGCGACTCCCGTCAGGGCTTCCATCTCTACGCCCGTGGGGCCGTTGACCTTAACCCGCACCCCGATCTCGATTTTGCTCTCCGTCTCCGAGAGGTGGAAATCCACCGCCGTTCCCGTAATCGGGAGAGGGTGGGCCATGGGGATCAGGCGCCCCGTCTCCTTGACGGCCATGATAGCGGCTACCTGAGCCACGGCCAGGACATCTCCCTTGGCCATGGTGCCGGTCTTGATCCTTTCCAGGGTCGCCGGGGCCATGAGCACTTCCCCCCGGGCATAAGCTTCCCGCCGGGTATGCTCCTTGTCCGTGACATCCACCATCCGGGGGCGCCCGGCGGCGTCAAAATGGGTGAATTCCGCCCCGGGGGCGGCTTCTTTTTGGCTGAAGAACTGCCGGTAGATAAAGCGGGCCAGCCCGGCGCTGTCTTCCAGGGCGAAGACGGGCACGGCGGCGCTGAGCCCCTCCTGGTCGGAAACCACGGCCAAAAGATTGTCGGTGATGGTTACTTGGTCGTGAACGGCGCCGCGCACCACCTCAATCTTGGGGTTGGGGCTCTGCTTGTTCCCCTCGATGAGAATAAGATCCAGGTGGTCCAGAAGCTCCACGGCGGCAGCGGTGCCCCCTTTTTCCGGGGCGCTGCCGATGAGAATGTACTTATCCGGGGTGGTCATCCCCACCACCGCCGCTCCCGCCTGGCTGAAGCGCCAGGTGTCCTTGCCGGGAATGTCCAGGTTGTAGCGGTGGACCTCCCCTTTCAGGGCGCCCACCTGCAGTCCCAGGGCGGCCAGCTCGGGCAGAAGCCCCTCGATAAGGGTGGTTTTTCCGGTATTGGATTTATGGGATACAACGTTGATGATCACGGGCGGCAAAGTGTTTTTCCCCCTTGTTGGCCTTGCTTGCCGGTTTTGGATTTAGCCCCCGGTTTTATTCATGGAGCGCATTTCCCCCCGGTCAAAGTCCCCGGATTGGGCAGCGGCGGTCATCCCGTGATGGTGCGGTTTCTCCCGGACGACCTCCTCAAGGAGCGCCTCCAGGGCCTCGGGATTACCCAGGGCCGGGCGCACGGAGCGCTCCTCCTGCCAGTAGAGGCAGGCTTTTAAGTGCCCATCGGCGGTCAGGCGCAGCCGGTTGCAGCCGGCGCAAAAATGCCGGCTGATGGGATGGATCAGGCCCACGGTGCCCCGGCCTCCCGGCAGGGCGTACGTTTCCGCCGGCCCCGCTCCCTGGGGAGGGGCGGCGGGCTTAAGCTCCAGGCCGGCGGCTGCGGCCGTTTCCAGGACAAAACTCAAGGGCAGGTAGTACTCCCGGGAGTAGCGGTCGGCAATGCCGATGGGCATGAATTCGATAAAGCGGACGTGCACCGGCCAGGTGCGGGCCAGCTCCAGGAAAGCCGGCACTTCCCCGTCGTTGATTCCCTTCATGAGCACGGTGTTGATTTTTACCGGCTCCAGCCCCAACTCCAGGGCGGCCTCCAGGCCGGCCATCACCGTTGCCAGGTCGCCGCACCGGGTAATGTACCGGTAAACCTCCGGTTTGAGGGAATCGATGCTGATATTCACCCGCATCAACCCTGCTTTTTTCAGATCCGGGGCGTATTTTTTTAACAGGAGGCCGTTGGTGGTCATGGAGAGATCCTCGATCCCGGGAACCTGGGCGGTCTGTTCCACCAGGGAAACCACGTTCTTGCGCACCAGGGGTTCTCCCCCGGTGATCCGGATCCGGCTGATGCCCAGCCTGGCCCCGGCACGGATTACCTGCAGGATCTCCTCGTAGGACAGGATCTGCTCATGGGGGATATTCTTGACCCCTTCCGGTCCCATGCAGTAGCGGCAGCGCAGGTTGCAGCGATCGGTAACGGAAACCCGCAGGTAGTTATGCAGGCGGCCGTACGCGTCTTTTAAGGGCATCTTGGCGGCTTCCTCCTCGGTTTTATGCTTCCGGCTCGATTCCGGCCCGGTTCGGGCTTTTGTTTATTAGCGGTAAACGGTTCCCGCATCCCGCAGGCTGTACCCGCCCAGGGCCTCAACCTGGCCAATGAATGCGGGGTCGGTGATGGTGGCCAGCAGCGTCTCTCCCGCGGGAGAACGGTAAAAGGATTCCGTCATTAGCAGGTCGAAGCGCTCCTCCCCAACGGGGACAAAGTCAAGGCCGAAGGCCCGGGCGGCGGAGAGGATGCCCAGGCCGGCCCGGGCGGTTCCCGCCGCAATAGCGGCGGCCACATTCAAGTGGGTATGCTCCTCCCTTTCGTACCCGTCGATTTCCCGGGGGGAGATATTGTTCTGCTTTAAGAGGTAATCAAAGAGCAAGCGCGTCCCGGCCCCCTTCTGCCGGTTGACAAAGGAAATTTTCTTTTCGGCCAGGTCGCGGACATCCTGCAGCCCGTCGGGATTGCCCGGGGGCACCATCCAACCCTGCATGCGGTAGGCCAGGTTGACCAGGATCAGGTCGCTGCGTTCAGGCAGCATTTTTTTCAGGTAAGGGAGGTTGTACTCTCCCGTTTCCGGGTCGAAGAGATGAACCCCGGCCAGGTGGGCTTGTCCCTTGCTGATGGCGGCGATGCCCCCCATGCTCCCCAGGTGGGAGGAGGAGAGAGCCAGCCGGGGGTCCCTCTCTTTTAGGGCCGTGGCCAGGAGGTCGACGATCAGGTCGTGGCTCCCCGCTGCCAGGAGGTTGTAGCGCAAAGCGGAGGCGGGCCGGTAGAGCTCCAGTTCCACCGTCTCCCCCTGCTCGTAGCCCAGGGACTCTTCCGGAATGATCAGCACCCCGTCGGCCCGGACCAGGGACATGGTTACCCCGGCCCCCCGGGTCAAGGGGTTGGCGATAAAGCGGTCTTCCACGTAGCCCACGGTCATGCGCACGTGTTCTTCCACGCCCAGCTGGGAGACCACCCGCCGGCCCAGGGTGACTGGCAGGCGTTCCCGCTCCGGTTCCGGCTCCCCACGGTAGCGGTAGAGGAGGGGGCGGACAAACCATTCCAGGCTCAAGTAGGCGGAAACGGGATAGCCGGGGACTCCCACCACCGGCTTGCCGGCGGCGGAGCCGAGAATAGTCGGCTTCCCCGGCCGGGTCGCCACCCCGTGCACCAGCACTTCTCCCACTTCCTCCAGGACCGAGGCGGTAAAATCTTCGCTCCCGGCGGAGGAACCGGCGATAATCAGCACCAGGTCGTATTCCGCCAGGGCCCCTTCCACGGCAGAGCGCAGCCGCACCCGGTCGTCGGGAACGATGGGCAGGATCGCCGGATCGGCTCCCCATTCCTGCAGGTAAGCGGCAATAACGGTGCTGTTAAAGTCGGGGACGCTTCCTTTTTTCCGGGGCGCCTCCGGGGGGACAACTTCGCTGCCGGTGGGTATTATCGCCGCCCGGGGCTTGGCCAGGACGGCAATGGCAGCAACCCCTCCGGCCAGCAGGGCGCCCAGGTCCTGGGGGCGCAGGGGGTGCAGGGCCGGCACGATCAACTCTCCGGCCACCACGTCCTCTCCCACGGGGCGGACGTACTGCCAGGGGGTAGCCGGGGCCAGGATCTCTATGCGCCCGTCTTCCCTAGCCTGAGTATCTTCAATTTTAATGACGGCGTTAAATCCTTCGGGGAGCGGATCCCCGGTATCCACGTACCGGTAATCGCGCTGGGGCTCCAGGAGCAGCGGGTTCTGATCGCTGGCGGAGAAGGTCTTCTCCGCCAGGACGGCGATCCCGTCCATGGCCGCCGCGTGGTAGCCGGGCATGGAGGTTCGGGCCAGCACCGGCTCGGCGGTAACCCGGCCCAGGGCCTGGCTAACGGGTATCTCCTCCCGGCGCCGGGGTATCTCCACCCTTTCCAGAAAGCGTTTCAGGGCTTCTTTCCGGGGGATATTGGTCAAGTATACTCTGCGCACGACGGACCCTCCTTTGCTGGCGGTCAATCCAGCGGGTAGACTTCTACGGCTTCGCCCTGGGCCAGGCCTTCCTTGGCGGGGGGGATGATGATCAGGCCGTCGGCTTCGGCCAGGGTGCGCAGCATCCCGGAGCGGCCAAAGACCGGGGTGGCCTGCCACTTGTCGCCGGAGCGACTCAGCTTCACCCGGACGTAGTCGGTGCGCCCTGAACGGGAGGGGACGTTCCGGGTCAGGAAGGCTGGAACCGAGGGAGAAAAATCCGGCCGGGTCCGGCCGGAGAGGCGGTAAAGGATTGCGGTGCCGAAGACCAGAAAAATATTCAAGGCGGAGACGGGGTGGCCGGGGAGGCCCAGCACCGGTTTTCCGCCGCAGGAAGCCAGGAGCGTCGGCTTGCCCGGCTGGATGGCTACGCCTTCCACCAGCAGGCCCGGTTCTCCCATCTCCTGCAAGGCGCGGGCGGTATGGTCCCGGGAGCCCACGGAGCTCCCCCCGGATAGAATCAGGAAATCCACCTGCTCCAACAATGCCCGGCTCCGCTCCAGGAATTCGGAATACTCGTCCCGCAGGATTCCCCCGGCAATCACCCTGGCCCCGTACTGCCGGCCCAGGTAGGACAGGGCCGGGGTATTGGTATCCCGGATCTGCCCCGGGGCCAGAGCGGCGGTATGGTGAGGGACAAGTTCGTCCCCGGAGGAGAGGATCCCCATCACCGGCTGCCGGTGGACGGGCACTTCCGTCATCCCCAGGGAGGCCAGCAGTCCCAGCTCCGGCGCCCGCAGCCGCCGTCCCGCCGGGAGGATGGTGGACCCTTTTTGAATGTCTTCCCCCCGGTGAATAACATTCTCCCCGGGTGCCACCTGGCGGTAGGCGTAAACCATCTCGCCCATGGTTTCGGTATCTTCCAGCATGATTACGGCGTCCGCCCCGGCGGGCAGCATGCCTCCGGTATGGATCAGGCAGCACTGGCCCGCGGCGATAGACGGAGCCGGTCGGCCCATGAGCACCTCGCCGGTGCAATTCAAGATGGCGGGCAGCCCTTCCTGGGCGCCGAAGGTGTCCCGGGCGGCCAGGGCGTAGCCGTCCACGGTGGAACGGTCAAAACCGGGGATGTCTTCCCGGGCGCGAAGGGGCTCCGCCAGGCACCGGCCCCCGGCCTCCTCCAGGGGTACGGTCTCCGCTGGCAGGGGGTAGAAATGAGTGTCGATTATTTCCAGCACTTTGGCGGGATCGGTAACCTGCAGTAAGCGCATAAATCACCTCAAGAAATGACTAAGCCGTACTCCATAAAGGAAACGGCCGGAAACGCAACGATCCTTTTCAAGTACGGAAGGCGGGAATTGATTTTCCTACTTCATTATAGATCAATTCTTGCTATATTTGCAATATCCGGTGCCTGGCACGTCAACTTTGTCAACTTGGCAGAAAATTCTTAAATTATAGTGCCGGGCCCGGCAACTGGGCCAACTTTACCGCCCGGGGCTCGCCCCGTATTTTTTGATCAAGAGTTGTTCAATGCTATAATAATATCAAATCGAAAATGGGCGCAGAAAAAAGCTTAAGGCTGCGGTGTTTGTCGATCTTGGAATCATTGCACTTTCGACAGTGAAGGAGACCTCCCAGTGATCAGAAAAAGCAGAAGACGTTCCCGCATATGGCCGGTTTGGCTGCTCTTATTGCTTGTTCTAGCGGCGGCATCTTTAATTGCCTATTTTCTGCTTGGCGGCAAGGGAGACCGGGGGCTGGAAAATGGGGATAAAGGCCGGCAAAACGGGGCTGATCTCGAGGCTGTGGACAGGATCCTGCAGGAGATGACCCTGGAGGAGAAGATTGGCCAGGTAATCATCGCCTACTTTCAGGGGCCGACCTTTGGTCCTGCAGCGGCGGAGAAGCTGCGGGAGCTGCCCCTGGGAGGGGTAATCCTTTTCAGCAGCGCCGGCAATATCGAAAGTCCCCGGCAGGTGGCGGAGCTTACGGCCCAGATACAGGAGGCCGCCCGGAGCAGCGGCGTTTTGCCTCTTTTTATTGCTGTGGACCAGGAAGGCGGGGCCGTGGCCCGCTTTACCGAAGGGGTTACCGTATTTCCCGGGAATATGGCCCTGGGGGCGGCGGGCAGCGAGGAGCTGGCCCGCCGGAGTGCCGCCATCACCGCCCGGGAGCTGCGCCTTATGGGTATAAACTTTAATTTTGCCCCGGTAGTGGATGTCAACAACAACCCGGACAACCCCGTTATCGGGGTGCGCTCTTTTGGCTCCAATCCCCGGGAGGTGGCCCGCCTGGGGAGGGCAATGCTGGAACCCTGCCGCCGGGAGAAAGTTGTCGCTACGGCCAAGCATTTCCCGGGCCATGGCGATACCGACGTGGATTCCCATTACGGGCTGCCCCTGATTCCCTTTGACCTCTCCCGCCTGCGGGAGCTAGAGCTCCTTCCTTTCCAGGCCATGATCGACGGAGGTGTACCGGCGGTGATGGTGGGCCATCTCCTGGTGCCTCAGCTCACCGGCAGCTACGAGCTGCCCGCCAGCCTTTCTCCGCAAGCGATCCGCTACCTGCGGGAAGAGATGGGTTTCGACGGTCTGGTGGTCAGCGACTCCATGAGCATGGGGGCCATTACCGGCCGCTGGGGATTGGAGGAGGCGGCGGTGAAGGCCTTCCAGGCCGGCGTGGACTTGATTCTTTTCGGCCCCTGGATCGGTGTTGAACCAGGAGACTGCCAGCGGATCTTTAAGGCACTGAAAGGGGCCGTGGAGGAGGGGACGATTGCCCCGGAGCGCCTGGACCAATCGGTGCGCCGGATCCTGGCGGTAAAGATGGAATACGGCCTCCTGGAGAATCCTCTGCCGCGTCGGGAAAGGCTTTCCGAACTGGCCTCTCCGGAAAACCTGGAGCTGGCTCGCCGCATTGCCCGGGAAAGTGTCACCCTGGTTCGCGACAACGCCTCCCTAATACCCCTCTCCCCCCGGGAGGCGCTGCCCCTGATCTGGCCCGCGGAACTGGAAAGCTCCCTCTCCCCCCTGACCGGGGAGTGTCCTTTTCTGCAGCCCCACCTGCTGCCGCTCCGGCCTTCGGAGGCGGAAAGGGCGGCGCTCCTGGAAGCTCTTTCCGATGCGCCCCTGGTCCTGGCGGGCACCTACAACCTGCGGCAATATCCCGCCTGGACCGATTTGCTAAACGCCCTGGCCGAAGAGAAAGAATTAGTCCTGCTGGCCCTCTCCTCCCCCTACGATATCCTGGCCGTGCCGGGCGCCGACACCTGCCTCTGCACCTACAGCAGCATCGATCCCTCCCTGCAGGCTCTGGGCGAAGTGCTAAGCGGCGCTGTCGCCCCCCGGGGGCGCCTTCCCGTGGAGCTGCCCGGCCTGGAGTGATGCCCGGCGCTGGAACCCGGCCCCGCGGGCTAGGGACCATGGACCGTGAGATCTTCTTTTTGAGCCGGTGCCGGCGCTTCATGCTCAAGCACGGCCCAAAAACCGGCTTTCAGGGTTGCTGCTTGGCCCGGCCCTTTTGCTTTGACCTTTTATTGATTGATCCTCTATTTGCCCCGCGTTAAAATTAAACCAGAGACCCTTTTTACTTTTTTCAGGAAAGCGCTTTTGATAGGCTAAAGGGAGGTGGCGGGGGTGACGACCCCTTCAGGCAGTGTCCGAAAGGTCAAAATAGCGGCCTTTTTGCTGTGCCTTCTGGTCATCCTGGGCAGCCTGGCCGCAGTGGCGCTCTTCAAGGAGCGCTATGATGATCAAATTGCGGCCTTGAACCGGCAGGTTGAAGCCTTGCAAAGAAAGCTCAGCAGCGCCGGCAGCGCTGGTTCCGGCCAGACCAAGGTCTATAGCCTTGCTTATACCGAGGGCCTCAGCGTGCCGGAAATAGCCGAGAAGGCCGGCGCCTCCGTAGTGGGGATCAAGGTTACCGCCCAGGTTAGAGCCCAGACGGGCTGGTGGTTTGGGCCGCAAGTTTTTCAGCAGGTTAGCGAAGGTTCGGGGATTATTTACGATGCCCAAGGCCATATCGTTACCAATTACCACGTGGTGGGCGATTATGCCTCCAGCGAAAGCTGCCTGATGGAGGTATTTTTGTCGGACGGCCGTTCTGCTGCGGCAAAGTATATTGGCGGAGACAAGCAGAACGACCTGGCGGTGATCAAGATCGACCTGGAGAACCTGCCGGCAGCCCAGCTTGGTTCGTCCAGCAAACTGCGGGTGGGGGAGTTCGCCATGGCCATAGGCAATCCCCTGGGCATGGACCTGGCCGGCTCGGTTACCGTGGGGGTAATCAGCGGCATTGAGCGCAAGGTAGAGATGGAGAACGTTGCCGACAGCCTCATTCAGACCGATGCGGCCATCAACCCCGGCAACAGCGGTGGAGCCCTGGTCAACGGACAGGGCGAGGTGATTGGGATCAATACGATTAAAATTGCCACCACCGAAGTGGAGGGACTGGGGTTTGCCATCCCCATCGATTACGCGCGCCCCATTATCGACTCCATCATCGCCTACGGGTATGTCAAGGGGCGGCCGGCCATGGGGATTAGCGGCACCGACGTGGATGAAAGAACCGCCCGCTACTACAACGTTCCCCAGGGGGTTCTCATCGTTGACCTGGTGGCCGGAGGCGCCGCCGCCAGGGCGGGCCTGCAGAAAAACGACATTATAACCGCCATCGACGGCCAGGAAGTAACCTCCATGAGCGCTCTAAAAGAGCTCTTGAAGCAGTACCGGGCCGGTGACCAGATTACCGTCACCTATTTTCGCTACCGGGACCGGCAAAGCAGAACGACCAGGCTGGTCCTCGACGAGAGCAGGTAGCGGTGCGGTGCCTGGCACGTCAACTTTGTCAACTTGATTGAATATTCAGAACATTTGTGCCTGCCAGCCATTTTCCGTCATCTTTCGACAAAGATCTGGGTCCAGTAGTAGAAATATTTGCCCCCGCCGTCGGCGTAGCCAACACCCAGGTGGGTAAATCTGGGGTTTAGGATGTTTTCCCGGTGGCCATCGCTGTTCATCCACCCCGCTACTACCTCCTGGGGGGTCTTCTGACCGGCGGCCAGGTTCTCCCCCGCAAACCGGTACTTTACGCCGAAGGTACTCAGCATCTCGGCCAGGGAGCCGTAGGTAGGCGAATCGTGGGCAAAGTAGTTGCGGTCCCGCATATCTTCCGACTTGGCCCGGGCGACCTTTCTCAGCTCTTCGTCCCACTGGAGAGGCCTCAGCCCGCGAGCTGCGCGTTCCTTGTTGACCAGTTCCAAGACCTTTTCTTCGTACTGCGCCCTGGTATCCGCAGCGGCGGGGCCGGGGATATCCAGCAGCCAAACGGTCCAGTAGTGGTAGTATTTCCCTTTGCCGCCGGCGTAGCCGACGGCGATGCAGTTATAATGGGAACTGAAAAAATTCTGTTGATACCGGGAATCTTTTAGCAAATAGTCGACTAGCTGGGCAGGGGTTTGGATGCCGCCGGCGATTTTTTCCACCAGGGTGTTATACCTGATGCCGTTGCTCTGCAGCATCTGGCTGGCGGTTCCGTACGTGGGCGAAGTAGAAGCAAAGTAGTTCCGGTCCCGCATATCTTCGGATTTTAGCCGGGCCAGCCTGGAGATTTCCCGGCTTGTTTTCAGGTCGGGGAGGCCTCTCTGGCGGCGCCGGCTGTTGAGCAGGCTGACCGCTTCCTCCTCGTAAAGGTCCGCCTGGTTCTGGGACGGGCCTGCTTGGTCCTCACCGGCAGCGGGAGGGGCGGGGGTAGGCGTTTTCTTGGCGGGCGGCGGATCCTGCTGTTTCGCCTCGGGCTTCTTACCCGCCGGCGGCTGCGTCTTCTCCGCCGGATTCTCCACTGGCACCTCCTGCACCGGCGCCTCCCCGCTGGGGGACGGTTTTTTCTCCTCCTTTGCTGCTTCCCTTTCCTGTTCCGCCGATTCCGAGGGCTGGTCTTTTTCGGGTTCAGCCTGGGTGAAGACGGTCCAGGGCCGCTCCTGAACAACAGCGATGACCAGGAGTACGGCCAGGGCCAGGCAGAGAAGAAGAGCTAAGCGCGGTCTCACGGTGCAGCTTGGCGCCTCCTTTTGCAAGGATTCCCTGGCATAATTATATACCATATTTCCCTATAGAGACTACCGGCTCAATCATAAAGGAGGTGAAAACGGGAGAAGGCGGATAAGCCTGCCAAAGTCAAAACCCCCGCCAGTGCCCTCCAAGGGTTCCCGACAGTACCGGCGCTGCGGCCAAGGCGGGGGAGCGACCGGTAACGGCAAGGCAGCCGGTTTAAAGAGGCTTCAAGGCAACTGGATCGCCCAGTACGGGAAGGTCCTATAGATAATCATTTCTGCTTCGGCTTTTACGGGTTATCGAAGCGCCCAATGCAAAAAGAGCGCTGGGCCGAGTGGCCCAGGAATCGCCAAACCCGGCAGTTATCGGCTCGCCTAGTACGGGTAGAGCAGCAGGCCCAGCAGGGCGCCCAGGGCAATGGTGATCAGGGGAGAGGTCCGGCGCAGCAGCCTCAGTCCCAGCAGCCCGGCGGCAATTATAAGGGTGGACCAGTCCACCAGAGCCGCCCGGCCCAGGGAGATGGCCGCCAGGAGAATTAATGCGATTACCGCCGGGCGCAGGCCCCGGGTAAAGCGCTGAACCCGGGGATCTTTGATCCACCTTAAGAGAAATGGGCCCAGGACCAGCAAGAGCAGTAGAGAGGGGGAGATTACGCCCAGGGTGGCCAGGAGGGAACCCGGGATTCCGGCCACCTGGAAGCCGACGTAGGTGGCGGAATTAATGGCCACCGGCCCGGGGGTTGCCTCCGCCACGGCGATGATGTCGATGAACTCGGGATGGGTCAGCCACCCCTGGCGGGCGATGATCTCCGCCTCCATCAGGGGCAGCATGGCGTAACCGCCGCCGAAAGTGAAGAGGCCAATTTTGAAAAAAATCCAGTAAAGGGTTAGCAGCAGGCTCATTCTTTTTCTTCCTCTCCCTTCCGGTAGATGAGGAGCCCTGCCAGCCCCCCGGCCAGGATGATCAGGATGGGGTGGGGCTGGAAAAAGAGGGAGAGGAGCATCAGGAACAACACCAGCACCACCGCCCGCCAGCCGCGGACAATCTCCCTGCCCAGGTCCAGGGTAGCGGATAAGATCAGGGCTACCACCGCCGGGCGCAGGCCGTAGAAAGCGGCCTGGACAGCTGCGTGTTCCCGGAAAAGGGGCAGCAGCAGGCCGGCCAGGAGGAGGATTACCAGCACCGGCGCAGCAACCACCCCCAGGGCGGCCACGACGCCGCCCCAGGGACCCCGCAGCTTTATCCCGGTCAGGATGGATTTGTTCAAGGCCATGGCTCCGGGGAGACTCTGGATAATGACCAGGTTGTCGATAAAGGTGTCCTGGTCCACCCAGCGGCGCCGGCGGACCAGTTCCTCCTGGATTATGGGCAGCATGGCGTAACCGCCGCCGAAGGTGAAGGCGCCGATTTTAAGAAAGACCAGAAAAATGGCCAGCAGGGATATTCGGGTTTCTGCTTCCGGTTTTGCCCTCTCTTCCGGCAAGGATATACCTCTTTTCCTGATGCTTAAGCTCCGGTGGATCCTCCATCGCTGCTGATTATTGGAGAACCGTTATGTTCTTCTGCCTTCTCCAGCTCGGCAAAGCCGCGCAGAACGGCCTGCAGGGAGATGATCAGCATCTCCCTCTCCTCGGGAGCAAGATGCCGGGCCAGGTTGTTGAAACGGAAAGAGCGCCTCTCAAAAACCAGGCGAGCCACCTGCCGGCCGTAACTGGTTAAAGTAACGCGCACTACCCGGCGGTCTTTTTCATCGCCGCGGCGCTTGATCAGGTTAAGTTTTACCAGGCGGTTGACCAGGCGCGTGGCTGCGCTTTCGGCCAGGTAGATCTCCGCGCTGAGCTCGCCCATGGTCAGGTTGTCGTTGAAATATAGCACCAGCAGGGCGTTGATCTGGCTGGGGGTGATCCCCAGCCCCGTCAGCTCGCGGCTTTCCTCATGGTTGAGATAATGCATCAGCCGGGGAAAGATGGCCTGGATGGCGTCGGTAAATCTGGCGATGTCCCGGTATTCGCTATTCATTTCAGAGCCCTCTATCTCTTTAAGATTAGCGTTTCTGTTATTCTAGCGCAAGGTATTGATGCCTACTCTTTGAAGCAAGATAAAGGGAGGGCTGGATCGCTTGCTCCGACCAGGGGAGAAGGGATCGCTTGCAAGGACGTATTACCATATTCTTCGCCGCAATTGCCGCGGAGTCCTCTCTTTTGGTATACTAATATTGGAATTAGTTTACAGTGTGCCGCCAAAAAATAACCGATTACATTAGGGAGGTTGCCATGCTAAGCTTTGTCGGTATCGCCCCGCATCCCCCTCTGGTGATCCCCGCCGTGGGCAGAGGGGAGCTGGCTCGGGTGGAGAATACGGTGCAGGCCCTTAAGGAGCTTTCCCGCCGGGTGAAGGCGGCGGTCCCTGAGCGTCTGGTAGTCATCACTCCCCACGGTCCCATCCTGGATAGAGGCATCGCCGTGCCCGCCGCGGACCTGATTAGCGGCGATTTCTCCTCTTTTGGGGCTCCCCAGGTAAAGCTCTCCTTCCGCCTGGATCAGGATTTGCTGAGGCTGCTGGAAGAGGAGGTGGAAAAGGGGGGGAGTCTTTCTCCCCTGGTGCCCGTTCCCCAGTTCCGGCGGCTGGATCACGGCGCCGCCGTTCCCCTTTACTACCTGGAGCAGGAAGGGGTGCCCCTTGAAGGCTTGCATCTTACTTTCGGCTTTCTCCCCTACCGGGACCTTTTTGCTTTCGGGCAGGCCTTGCGCCGCGCCATCGAGCGCTGCCGCCGGCCCACGGCGGTGATCGCCAGCGCCGATCTTTCCCACCGCCTTATTCCCGGCGCCCCCGCCGGCTACACCCCCCGCGGGGCGGAATTTGACCGGCTGCTGGTCCGACTGCTGCAGGAGGGAAAAGTAGAGGCTATTCTCAACCTGGATCCCGAACTGGTGGAGGAGGCCGGGGAGTGCGGCCTGCGCTCCATCATTATCGCCCTGGGCTGCGCCGGGGAGGGAGCCCGGGCGGAAGTTCTTTCCTACGAAGGTCCTTTCGGGGTAGGGTACCTGATCGCCGTCCTAAGCACGGAGGCGGCCCGGGAAGAGGAGCCGCCCGGGGGGAAGATTAAGCCAAACCCGGCCCGCCTGGCCCGCCAGTCCCTGGAACACTACCTCCGGCACGGGAAACTGCTGGAGCCCCCGGAGCCGCTGCCCCCGGAGCTTGCCCGGCCCTGCGGCGCCTTTGTCTCTATAAAAAGCCTTGACGGCGAGCTGCGGGGCTGCATCGGCACCGTGGAGCCGACCCGACGTCGGGCGGCGGAAGAGATCATCGCCAATGCCGTCAGCGCCGGCTTAAGCGACCCGCGCTTCCCTCCCGTCAGCAGCGAAGAGCTGGAACACCTCAAATTCTCGGTGGACCTGCTCACCCCCCTGGAGCGGGTGCGGGACTTCCGAGAACTGGATCCCCGGCGCTACGGGGTGCTGGTCCGCAGAGGCGGGCGCAGCGGCCTGCTCCTTCCGGACCTGGAAGGAATCGATACCGTGGAGCAGCAGATCAGTATCGCCCGGCGCAAGGCCGGCCTGGGGCCGGAAGAGCCCGTGGATATTTACCGTTTCCAGGTGATCCGTTATCACGAGAGGGAAGAGTAGCCGCTGAACCGTTTTATATTTCCCGGGTTTGCTTGCCCGAATACTAATTGGCCGGAGGAGGATCAAGGTGCAAGAAGCCCGCTTCTACCGCCGGGAAGGGAAGAAGCTGCGCTGCCTGCTCTGTCCCCGCCACTGCCTCCTGGCTGAGGGAGGAGGGGGAAGCTGCGGCGTCCGGCAGGTTCGGGATGGGAAACTGGTCACCATGAACTACGGGCTGGTAGCGGCCGCCCACTGGGACCCCGTGGAGAAGAAGCCCCTTTACCATTTTTACCCGGGCAAGGAGATACTCTCCCTGGGGACCTATGGCTGCAACCTCCATTGCCGCTTCTGCCAGAACTGGTCCCTGGCCCGGGGAGAGCCCCACAGCGGGGATCCCCGCCTGAGCCCGGAACAGGTCCTGGAGATTCTCCAGCGGCGGGGAGGGCCGGAGGTGGCCCTGGGGGTCGCCTATACCTACAATGAACCCACCATCTGGTTTGAATTTGTATTCGACACCGCCCGCCTGCTGCACCGCCACGGCTATAAGAATGTCCTGGTGACCAACGGTTATATCAGCCGGGAGCCCCTGGAAGAGCTCCTGCCCTATATTGATGCCCTGAACATCGATGTCAAGGGATTCAGCGACCGCTTCTACCGGGAGTATTGCCGGGGGGAGAGGGAGCCGGTGCTGCAGACCGTAGAGCTGGCCTCCCGCCATGCCCACCTAGAGGCAACCTGCCTGCTCATCCCCACCCTGAATGACTCGCCCCAGGAGTTGGCCCTCCTGGTGGACTGGTTGGCCTCCTTCAACCCGGAAATCCCCTTGCATTTTTCCCGCTACCATCCCGATTACAAGCTGAACCTTCCTCCGACGCCCCTGGCTACCCTGGAGCGAGCCCGGCAGATTGCTCTGGAGAAGATGCCTTACGTTTACCTGGGCAATGTTAACTGGCCCGGAGCGGCGGATACTTTCTGCCCCTCCTGCCGCGCCGTGCTGATCCGGCGGAGCGGTTACCAGGTCAGCATCGAGGGCCTGCAGCAGGGGCGCTGCGCCTACTGCGGCAAAAAGATTAACCTGGTCTTTTAGGCTGGAAAGAGGGCATGAAACCCGGCCGCTACTTCATACTAGGAGTAGACCCTTTGAGTAGACCTTTTCGCGGGAAGCTTGTCCGGGAGACGCTAGCCTCTTTCCAAAATGCCCGGTGGGGGAGGGGAGGCGCGCCGCTCCTGCCCCGCCGCGCTGCCGCTGCCGGGAGGGAAAAGAGGGCCGGGGCGGCCTCGGCCGCTGCCCTGCCCGGGCGGGCCCGGGACCCGAGTCCGGAGGCGGGCCTCTTCTCTCCTGGCCCTGACGAGCAAAGGCAGCCCGCCGGGATGGCCGGGGATTGCCGGAGCCGAAGGAGCTGCCCGCCGGCCGCCTTTTCTTTTGGAAGGAGCGCCGAGATTTTCCGGGTTCCTGCTGCCCCGGGGAGAAGGTATTTACAACAGTAAAAGCGAATTAGCCATATATTCTGATATAATTATTTAAAATCACCGAAAGGGATTAAGCTTGTGGCCGCCTGGGACCGGATCATCTCCGCATTGCTACAATTCAATATCCAGTTCGGTTGGCGCGATCTGGTCGATATAATCATTGTGGCCTACGTATTTTACCGCCTGATCTTGATTATCCGCGGCACCAGGGCCGAGCAGCTGATCAAAGGCGTGGTGCTGCTCCTGGTGGCCATGATTGCCAGCGACATTGTCGGCTTCAACACCCTGCACTGGCTCTTGAAATCGGTGATGACCGTCGGCTTGATTGCCATCCCCATCGTTTTTCAACCGGAACTGCGCCGCGCCCTGGAGCACCTGGGCCGGGGAAAGCTGTTCCAGCGCAGCTACTGGAACCCCCAGGAATTTGACCATTTGCTGGAGGAGCTCACCAAGGCCATTCTTGTTTTGGTGAAAAAGCGGATCGGCGCCTTGATTATTATCGAACGGGAATCGGGACTCAAGGAGTTTATCGAAACGGGAATTCCCATCGAAGGTCAGATCTCCGCTGAGTTGCTGGTCAATATCTTCTTTCCGCGCAGTCCCCTCCATGACGGGGCGGTAATCATCCGCGGGAACCAGGTGGCCGCCGCCGGCTGCTATCTCCCCCTGACGGATGATCCTTACTTAAACAAGGAGCTGGGAACCAGGCACCGGGCGGGGATTGGCATCACGGAGCAGTCCGACGCCGTGGCCATTATTGTTTCCGAGGAGACCGGCATCGTTTCCATCGCCTACAACGGCAAACTTACCCGCTACCTGGATGAGAAGAAGCTGCGGGCCAAGCTTACGGAGCTGCTGGCCCCGGCTCGCAACGAGAACACAAGCAGTATTTGGCCCTGGAGGAATGGTTCATAATTATGGAAAAGTTTTTGCGAGGCAACGCTTTCGCTGCCGCCCTGGCCCTCTTTCTGGCCGTTATTCTCTGGCTCTTTGTGACCGGGGACGATATTGCCCGCACCACGCCTACCCGCCGGTTGGTCCAGGGGGTGCCCCTGGTGTATGAAAACCTGGAAGAGGGCCATGTGGTGATGGAGATGCCCCAGACGGTGGACGTGGTCCTGGAGGGGCTGCCCTCCGCCTTTGAGGGCCTCTCCGCCGAGGATCTGGAGGCGTACGTGGATCTCAACGGGCGGGAAGACGGCAGCCACCAGCTGCGCGTGCAGGGGAAGCCGCCGCGGGGACTTACCTTGATCAGCTATGCCCCGGAACAAGTTACGGTGAAGATCGAACAGGTTTTAAGCGGCGAATTTCCCGTGGAGCTGGAGATGGTTGGCTCCCCGCCGCCGGGCTGGGAGTTGGAGAGCTACCGCCTCCGGCCGGAAAAGATCCGCTTGGAGGCCCCTCGCTCCATCTTCGAGCGGGTCATGCGCGTCCTGGTCCGGGTGGATCTGGAGGGGATAAAGGGACGCTATGAAAAAGAACTGGCCCCGCTGCTCCTGGATGCCCGGGGGGCGGAGGTAACCGGCGCCCAGATGGAACCGGACCGGTTTACGGTGGAAATTGTCCTGACGGAAATCGAAACGGAGGAAGCAACAGATACCGCTAGTAACGATATGGCAGATTAATGCCGGCCGGGACGAGGGGACCCGGCCCACCTTTTAGAACCAGGCACGCGGTGCCGGAAGTGTCAACAACGGCAGACTTGTTTCCTTTACATTGTGTGCCGGTGGAGGAGGTCCTGCAGATTTTCTTAGCTTCCATGGTGCCCTCTTTAACCTGCCGGTCGGTCGGTAATGAAGAACACAGGGGATTTTCCCGTTGGGGAATTTAAAAGGCGCCTGCCATTTAGGAGCAATTGGGGCAAACTCAAGCAAGCAACAACTAAATAAAGGAATTTTAGATATAAAGGCGAATTCTTACCCAAATTTCATTAAAATTGAGTCCTGCCCTCCTAACAGGAACTCAACAAAGGAAGTGAGCTCTTGCCCCTGCCCTTGCTCGTCGCATTTTATCTTTTTTTCCCGGCGCTGGTTCTCTATCTCTGCTACCGCTTCCCTTTAATTAACAAGATTGGTGCCGTGATCATCTGTTACCTGGTGGGAATGCTGGTGGGCAACTATGTTGATTTCTCCCCCGAGGCGGTGCAGCTCCAGACCACCTTTACTGATGTGACCGTCGCCGTAGCCCTTCCGTTCTTGCTTTTTTCCATGGATCTTAGAGCCTGGCGACGCCTGGCCGGCAAAGCTACTCTTTGCATGCTGCTGGCGGTGATCTCCATCTTGGTTGTAGCCCTGGGGGCTTTCTTATTGATCCAGGGCCGGGTGGCTTACGATTGGCAGCTGGGAGGCATGGCGGTAGGCCTTTACACCGGGGGAACCCCCAACCTGGCAGCCATCAAGACCGCCCTGCAGATCAATGAAGATGTGTACATTACCATGCATACTTACGATACGGTGATTTCCCTGATCTACATCCTTTTCTTATGTTCTGTGGCCCAAAGATTGTTCAACCTCTTCCTGCCCAGGTTCAAGAAAATGGGAACTTCCCAAGCTGCTCCTGACGGCGAGGTGGAGACGGAGGCCATCGATTCCTACTCGGGCATCTTCCGGAAAGAGGTCCTCCTGCCCCTCCTGGGGGCCCTGGTGGTAGCCGGAGCGGTGGTGGGAATCTCCCTCTTCATATCCGGCCTGTTTCCGGAGGATTATTCCACAGCGGCCGCGATTTTAAGCATAACCACCCTTAGCATAATCTGCTCCCTGATTCCCCAGATCAGGGGGATCAAGAAAACCTTTCAGGTGGGGATGTATCTTATCCTGATCTTCTGCCTGGTGGTCGGCTCCATGGCCAATCTCAAACAGCTTTTCACCCAGCTCAACTGGCCCATCACGTTCTTTGTCTCCTTTTGCATATTTGTCTCGTTATTCTTTCATGCCTTTCTATGCAAATTATTTAAAATTGACACCGATACTTTTATTATTACCTCCACTTCGGCTATCTGTTCGCCGCCTTTTGTCCCGGTAGTGGCCAATGCCCTGAAAAATAAGGAGATTATTCTTTCCGGTATTTATACGGGAATTATCGGCTATGCCATCGGCAATTACCTGGGCATAAGTTTTGCCTATATCCTGAAAGCGCTCTATTAATTAAACCGGCAAGGGAGGAAACCGGCGGTGAGTAATCGCGAACCTATAACTTTACCCGAAAAAGGTTTGGGCCCCGAAAAAGTCCTGGAACTGCTTAAGCATTTTAAAAAGGGCGATGTGGATTACAAAGAATCCAGAACCTGGAGTCTGGTCTACTACCTGGGGGAGGAGCATACCCGGTTTCTCTTGGAAGCCATGGGCATGTTTCTCTCGGAAAACGGTCTTAACCCCATGGCCTTTCAGAGCTTGAAAAGGATGGAGCACGAGATTGTCCAGATGACGGCGGGAATGCTCCACGGTGACCGCAACGTGGTGGGCATGCTTACTTCCGGCGGGACCGAAAGCTGCCTGCTGCCGGTGCTTGCTTACCGGAACCTGGCGGAATCCAAAAAACGTTTAAAACCCGTTCAGCCCGAGATGATTGTGCCGGAATCCATCCACGTGGCCTGGGAGAAGGCGGCCCATTATTTCAAGGTGAAGATGGTTCGAGCCCCGCTGCGCAGCGATTTTCGGGTTGACGTGGAGGCGGTGAAAAAGCTGATTAACCGGAACACCGCTCTGATCGTCGCTTCGGCCCCCTCTTATCCCCACGGGGTTATCGATCCCATTGAAGAACTGGGCCGCCTGGCCGAAGAGCACCACCTCCCTTTTCACGTGGACAGTTGCCTGGGGGGCTTTTTCTTGCCTTTTATGGAGAAGCTGGGCTACCAGGTACCGCCTTTCGATTTTCGGGTTCCCGGGGTAACCTCCATCTCTGCCGATGTTCATAAATACGGTTACAGCGCCAAGGGGGCTTCCGTGCTTCTATACCGTAATATGGATTATATGAAGCACCAGATTTTTGTTTCCGAGAGCTGGCCCGGCGGTGTATTTGCCTCTCCGGGTCTGCTGGGCACCCGCCCGGGAGGCGCTTTTGCCGCCGCCTGGGCCACCATGATGGCCATGGGATGGGATGGTTACCTGGAGCAGACCAAAATCGTGATGGAGACGGCCAGGGCATTAATGGAGGGAATCGCTTCCATACCCGGCCTGGAGCTTATGGGCCAGCCGGACATGAGTGTTTTCGGCTACCGCTCCACCTCTCCGCGGTTAAGCATATTTGCTGTTGGTGACCAGATGGAGGAGCGGGGGTGGCATATCGATCGCCTGCAAAAACCCGACGGCCTTCACGCCATGGTGACTCCCTTGCACCGGCGCATCGTTGACCGTTACCTGGAGGATTTAAGGGAGTCGGTGGAGTATGTCCGGGAAAATCCCTCCCTGGCGTTGAAGGGCAGCGCCGCTACCTACGGAATGATCTCCAAGGTGCCTCTTAGAGGCGTGGTAAAAAATGAAGTCAGGAAAATGATGGAGAAAATGTACGGCCCTGATATGGAGATGCCCTTCTAGTCCATAATTTGTTTCTGCCTGGTCCACGCCATTATTCTGGAGCGGCAACGATTCCTTGTCCGGGCCAGATGTTAGGCCCTTTTCCCCGCCCCCCATCAGTAAAAAGAAGTAAAGAGAGGGGGGGACAGGGAACTAAGCCAGGCAAAGTGGCATTTGTCTACGACGGGCCGATCTTTAGCCATACCCATCCCCTGCCGGTGGAGACGGGGGCGGTGGTGGATTTCGGTACCCCCGCCGCCATTGATCTCCGCCTCTCCTGCCCGCGGCAATAAATAGATCCCTAAAAACCATTATATTTAGCTATTACCATAAAATTAGCCTACAGAAAATATTATTTTTATGTTTTAATAATTATAGGTCAAGGATTTTTCCTCGCCGCTACCCGCAATTAATTTCAAAATTCCCAGTACATAATTAAATCCTTAATGGCTTAAGGCGTTATATGCCTAATTGCCGCCTGTTGCTGTACTAATGTACCAAGCAAGGTGAGGTATATGTTTGCGGATAAGCAAAGTTTTAAAAAAGCTTTTCAAGCCAAATTGAAAGCCATGCTGGGGAAGAGCGTTTCCCAGGCCACCAACCTGGATCTCTTCAAAACCCTGGGGATTATGCTCCGGGAAGAGGTTATGGGCAACTGGGTATCCACCGCGGAGCAATACCGGAAACAGGGGGCAAAGCAGGTCTACTATTTCTCCATGGAATTTTTGCTGGGCCGGTTAATGGAGAGCAATTTGCTCAACCTGGGCTTGCTGGATCTTTGCCGGGAAGGGCTGCAGGAGCTGGGGATCCGGCTGGAGGATATATTGACGGAAGAGCCCGATGCAGGCCTGGGCAACGGCGGCTTGGGACGCCTGGCGGCTTGCTTCCTGGATTCCATGGCCGCCCTGAGTCTGCCCGGTCACGGTTTTGGCATCCGTTACCGCTACGGCCTTTTTGAACAGAAGGTGCGGGACGGCTACCAGATTGAAGTTCCCGAGGATTGGCTGCGGGAGGGAAATGTATGGGAGATCCGCCGGCCCGAGGAAGCGGTGGAGGTCAAGTTCGGGGGGAGCGTTGCCGTGGAATATCAAAAGGGCAGAATGATCTTTCACCACTGCGGCAGCGAAGTGGTGCGCGCCGTCCCGTACGACATCCCCGTGGTCGGCTTTCGCAACCACACCGTCAATACCCTGCGGCTCTGGAGCGCCGAGGCTCCCGAAGGGGAGCGCTGCGCCGGCCTCGGCTGCTACCAGCAAGTGGTGGAATACAAGCATGCCCTGGAGTCCATTACCGAGCTGCTCTACCCCGATGACTCCAATGAAGAGGGGAAGAGGCTGCGCCTTAAGCAGCAGTACTTCCTGGTCTCGGCGGGAATGCAGAATATTGTCCGCCGCCACAAGGAGCGCTTCGGGACGGTGCGGAATCTTCACCGGAAGGTGGCCGTGCATATCAACGATACCCACCCGGCGCTGGCCATCCCGGAATTGATGCGCATCTTAATGGATGAAGAAGGGCTTGGCTGGGAGGAGGCCTGGGAGATAACCGGCCGGACCATCTCGTACACCAACCATACCACCATGTCCGAAGCCCTGGAAAAATGGCCGGTAAATATCTTTCAGCCGCTGCTGCCAAGGATTTACCAGATCGTGGAGGAGATTAACAAGCGCTTTTGCAACGAGCTCTGGGAGGCCCACCCCCAGTGCCGGAGCAAGCTGGACCGCGTGGCCATCATCGCCGATGGACAGGTGAAGATGGCCCACCTGGCCATCGCCGGCAGCTACAGCGTCAACGGCGTGGCCGCCCTGCATACGGAGATCCTGAAAAAGCGGGAGATGAAGGATTTTTATGCCCTCTTCCCGGAAAAATTCAACAACAAGACCAACGGCATTACCCACCGCCGCTGGCTGTTGAAAGCCAATCCGCTGCTGACCGACTTGATTTCCGAGACTATAGGGCGGGAGTGGATTGCCAATCCCGAGGCCCTTAAAGCCCTCTCCTTTTACGCGGAGGATCCTGCTTTCCAGGAGCGGCTGGACCGGGTTAAGCGCCAGAATAAAGCGGCATTGGCCCGGATAATCCGGGAGCAAACGGGGCTGGCGGTGGAGGTGGATTCCATCTTTGACGTGCAGGTGAAGCGGCTCCATGCCTACAAGCGCCAGCTGTTGAATGTGCTGCGCATTATGGAACTGTACAACCGGCTGCTGGCCAACCCGGACCTGGAGATCACTCCCCGCACTTTCATCTTCGGGGCCAAGGCCTTTCCCAACTACCACCTGGCCAAGAAGATCGTGAAGCTGATTAACACCGTGGCCCAGGTGGTCAACAACGACAAGCGGATCGGCGGGAAGATGAAGGTGGTTTTCCTGGAGAACTACCGGGTTTCCCTGGCGGAGCAGATTATCCCTGCCGCCGATCTCAGCGAGCAGATCTCCACGGCCAGCAAGGAGGCCTCGGGGACCGGCAATATGAAGTTCATGTTAAACGGGGCGCTGACCATCGGGACCCTGGACGGGGCCAATGTGGAAATCAAAGAGGCGGTGGGGGAGGAGAACATCTTTATCTTCGGTCTCACCGCCGAGGAAGTGCTGCGCTATGAAGAAGAGGGGGGGTACTGCGCCCGGGAATGTTATGAGCAGGACCCGCGCCTGAAGGTGGTCGTGGATCAGTTGGTCAACGGTTTTCTCCCCGTTGACCGGGAGGAGTTCCGGATGATTTACGATCACCTGCTGCTGCACAACGACCCCTACTTTGTCCTGAAGGATTTTGCTCCCTATCTCCGCGCCCAGGAAGAGGCGGAGCGCGCTTACAACGACCGGCGCCGGTGGTTGGCCATGGCGGCCCGGAATATTGCCCAAGCCGGGCGCTTCTCCAGCGACAGGACTGTGGCCCGCTATGCCCAGGAGATCTGGGGGATCAAGCCGGTGCCCGCTGAGCCGGAGGCGGAGCGGCAGGAATTGGCGAAGGCTTCCGGGCTGGAGGCATAAAGAGAGCGGGGCGGAGGCGTGAAGGGGGAGGCGCAGATAGGTCGGCATGAGGTCCTCCTGATTGAAGCAGCTTGAGAAAAACAGGGGTTGTCAGGAAAGACAACCCCTGTTCAATTGGCAGCTGGTTATGATGAGAAAAGACGCCGGCCCGTTTGCCGGTTAAGCTTATAACAGCGGCCCCCTTTGGAGCCTTTCTTCCCCAAGCGGCTCGCTTTTACCCGGCTTTGGCGGCCGCCCGATGGCTCAGCCGGCTAAATAAGCTTTTCCTGGTCCTGGGCCTTCTCTCCCGGAGCACCGCCGGCAGCTTGAGAGTGCGACGGTAATAGCGCCTGATCTCCCGGAAGAGGTGGAAGAGGGAGGCCCTGCTGACAAATTCCGCCCTGGTCAGGGGGAGTTCCATGGTTTCATAGCGCTCATCCAGGTTGTCCATGGCCCGTTCCAAGAGCTGGGCCGGCCAGCTTTTCCCCCGGAGCCGGTTGTGCTGAACTTTGAGCACAATCCGGAAGAGCTTTACCAGGGGCAGGGCCTGGGGTACTTCCACGGGCATGCGCCGGGCCAGCTTATACATCCCCTCCAGCCGGTCCAGCTGCGACTCGAAGATGTGAAAAGCCTGCCGGTAGCGGTCGGAAGGGGTCTCCCGGGTAATGATGAAGCGCTGCTCTTCCCGGAGCAGCTTGGCCATGGCCTTTCCTTCCTGGATTTCGGCGGCCAGCCTCTTGATCTCTTCGGCGATGGCCCCGTCGTCGGGGCCCGGCTTCGACATCTTCCCCATAATGCCCTCCGCCACCCGGCATAGTCCCTTCTCTACGTCCAGCACCCTTTGGACCACTTCTTCTTCGTGGTTGGGGGTGAAAAGGTAGTTAATGGCCAGGGCGCAAAGGGTGCCCAGGAGCGAGGGGGCGATCTGCTCCAGGAATACGGTGAAATTGGTTATGTCGCTAAAGATCACCGTGACTGCCGTCACCGTGGCCAGCACCACGTTGTCCTGCCAGTGCAGCCGCAGGCAGATCAGAATGCAGAGCAGGGTGGCCAGGCCGTAGGAGAGGGGGGTGGTGCTAAGCAGGTAGCCGCAAAGCCCCCCCAGGACGCAGCCCAGGGAGACGGTGCCCACCACGCTCAGGCCCTGGACCAGGGAGCGGTAGAAGGTTCGCTGGACCGCTATGACGGCTAAAACCGCCGCCAGGCCCACGTTTTGCAAACCCAGCTGCTGGGCCAAAAAGATGGCCAGGGTTACGGCCAGGACGGTTTTTAAAATTCGGCCTCCCACCCGAAAGCGATTCATGTTCATCTCTCCGAAATGCTAATTAAATTCGCACAGTATGTATTGTATTATAATTAAGTCCACAATTTTCTGCAAGGGCCAAATTTGCATATCAGGTACCGAAAATTAACCCTTGATTATGTGCCCGGCTAGGGGTAAAATATTGCCCAGAAATGTGCACAAACTTGTGCACAAAGTAACGGGAGGCATCAAGATGCATCTTTTTACCAGGCACATAAATCCCTACCTGGGCCGATTGCTGGAAAGGCTCAACCTGGACCGGGAGTTTGTCCGGGGGGAAGGCTGCTACTTGTATGATCGGCAGGGCCGCCGCTACCTGGACTGCATAGCCGCATACGGAGCCCTGCCCTTTGGTCATAACCCGCCCGCTATTTGGGAGGTGATCAACCGTTTCCAGGAGGCGGGGGAGCCGGCTTTTATCCAGCCCTCCGCCCTAAGGGCCGCCGGGGAGCTGGCACAAAAATTGATCCAGCTGGCGCCCGGGGAGATGAGTTGCGTCACCTTTGCCAATAGCGGCGCCGAAACCGTGGAGGCGGCGGTCAAGCTGTGCCGCTCCGCCACCGGCCGGATGGGTATCCTCTCCACGGAAAACAGCTTTCACGGCAAAACCCTGGCCGCTCTCTCAGCCACGGGCAACTGCTACTACCAGTCGCCCTTCGGCGCACCCGTTGAGGGTTTTCACCAAATCCCCTTTGGCTCGCTGGAAGCCCTGGAAGAAGCCCTGGAAAGCAGGCCCGGATATTATGCCGCCTTTATCGTGGAACCGATTCAGGGCGAAGGGGGCATCGTGGAGCCGCCCCGGGGCTACCTGGCCGGAGCCCGGGAGATATGCGCCCGGCACGGTGTCTTGCTGGTGGTGGACGAAGTGCAGACCGGCCTGGGCCGCACCGGGCGGCTCTTCGCCTGCACGGAGGAAGGGGTGGCCCCGGACCTGATCCTGCTGGCCAAGGCCCTGGGGGGCGGCCTCATGCCCATCGGCGCCTGCCTCTGCACCGGCGCCGTTTACAACGAAAGCTTTGGCTTGAAGCACTCCTCTACCTTCGCCGGGAACTCCCTGGCCTGCCGGGTGGGCCTCAAGGTCCTGGAGCTGCTTACCGCCGGCGAATGCGCCCTCCTGGAAGAAGTCCGGGCCCGGGGGGAGCTGCTGAAGACCCGCCTGCAGGACCTGCAGAGGCGCTATCCCCAGATTATTAAATCCATCCGGGGCCGGGGCTTGATGCTGGGCATCGAATTCGGCTTGAGCCGGGATACTTTTCCGGGCAGCCTCCTGGGGATCATGGCCGAGCAGGAGCTGCTGACGCCGGCGATCTCCGCCTACCTGCTCAACCGGGAAAGAATCCGGGTAGCCCCCACCTTGAACGGCAGCGCCGTGATTCGCATCGAACCCCCCTTGATTATTAGCGAAGCCCAGTGCCTGGAAGCGATTGAAGGGATCGAGAATGTGCTGTCCGTGCTCAGTACCGGCAGTACCGCCCGGCTGCTGGGGCACCTGGTGGGGCATGGGGAGGAGAGAAGCTGCCCCCCTTATGTGCCCAAGCCCGGGAATGCCGTATCGGCGTCGGGGGAGCCGGGGGAGGGGCGTTTTGCCTTTCTGGTCCACCCCTTGGATTTGGACAGCTACTGCCAGTTCGATTCCAGCTTGCAATCCTTCAGCCGGGAGGAGCTGGCGGACTTGGCCCGCCGGCTTAACGATAACCTGGCTCCTTTTGTCATCTCCCGGGCGGCCGTCACCTCGGCGGCCGGGGGGAAGGCTTTTGGGGAGTTTATCGTCGTCCCTCGCACTGCAGAGGAGTTCCTCCGGATGCCCAGGTCCCAGGCTCTGGCGGAGCTGAAAGCCGCCGTAGCCCTGGCCCGGGAGGAGGGAGCCCGCATTGTGGGCCTGGGGGCTTATACCGCGGTGGTCTCCGGAGGCGGGCTTTACTTGAAGGAGGAGGGGGTTCCCATTACCAGCGGGAACAGCTACACGGTGGTCTCCGCCGTGGAGGGGATTAATGCGGCGGCGGCCAGATTGGGCCTTCCCCGTTCCGAGATTACCGCCGCGGTGGTGGGGGCGGCCGGCTCCATCGGCAAGGGCGTTGCCCTGCTCCTCTCCGAGACGGTCCCCCACCTGATTCTCATCGGCAATCCCGGAAACAAGGATTCCAGCCGGCGCCTTCAGCTGGTGGCTGCGGAGATCTACCGCTACCAGGCGTCCCTGCTGAGCCGGGGGCGGCCCCTGGAGCCGGGGAGCATGGGGGAGCGCCTGGCCGGCTGTCCCGATCTCCCGCCGGCGGGAGCGCCCCGGGAGGCTTTTCTGGAATTCGCCCAGGGCCGAGGGCGGCAAATGGGGCTGATCGAGCTCTCCACCGATATCGATGCCGTGCTGGCCCGGGCGGAGCTGGTGATCACCGCCACCAGCAGCCCCGAGAAAATCATCCGCCCCGGCAGCTTGAAGCGGGGAGCCGTCGTCTGCGACATCTCCCGCCCCTCCAACGTCAGCGAGGAGGTAAAGCGGTCCCGCCCCGATGTCCTGGTTATCGACGGGGGGATCGTGGAAGTGCCGGGCCGGCCCTACCTGGGCTGGGACTTCGGCCTGGAACCCGGCCTGGCCTATGCCTGCATGGCGGAAACGATGATCCTGGCCCTGGAGCAGCACTACCGGCATTACAGCCTGGGCTCCTCGGGAGTCAACCTGGAAAGCATTTTATGGATCCGCCGCCTGGCCGCCAAACACGGCTTTCGGTGCCTGGCACGTCAACTTTGTCAACTACAGAGAAAATTCTGACATTTAATATGGATCCGTTAAACCTTTTTCCCGGGGAAAGAGACCGTTATGTAGCGCCAATTCTCCTGTTCAATTACCGGCAGGTCCTGGCCGTTGACCCGGAGGCTGTTAAGCCCCGGCGGGACGGCCAAGAAGATCTTGCTCCCGGGAGCGGAGTGCCGGT
>LFRQ01000059.1:14010-19354 GCA_001512835.1 Clostridia bacterium DTU022 | reverse complement strand
AGGTAGGGTTCGTTTTCCCGGGGCTCAATTTTATACAGGCAGACGGTCTGGTAGGGTTCCAGTACCAGGGCCCTTCCCGGTGACAGGACAAAGGTGGCGGGATTGAAATACATCTCTTCAGGCAAGGTTACCGTGCAGCGGCGGCTGCTCAGGTTGGCATAGGCCAGGTACTCCTTCCCGTTAACGGAAAAGTTAATCCGGCAAAGGCCTTGCTCCTGGTGGATGCGGTGCACGTCGCATTCCAGGCTGGGAAAGGCACTGCGCAGGAGCTGTTTCTGGGCTTCGGTATAACCGTCAACGTTGTCGGAGAAGAATACCAGCCCGCCCAGGAGGTTGTTCAGGAAGAACAGGGTGTAGCGCTGGTTTCGGTTCAAGTAGTTGCGGTTTTTCCCCGGGACGCCGTCCCGCAGGAGAAAGACGTCGGGGTCGTTGCGAAAGGCCCGGCGGTCCAGGTGGCGCCGCCCGATGGTGCTGGTCAGGGAGTTGATGGTGGAGAGGCGCTCCCGGTAGTTCAACCCCTTCAGGGGAAGCTCCCAGAAGGGGGTGACATCGCTCCCGATGCGGCAGTAATCCACCCTTCCCCAGGCCGGTCCCAGGGGGACCCCGCAGCCCAGGAGCTTCTTCTCCCCGGCCAGCCGGTGCAGGAGTTCCATGGCCTCGGCCATCACTTGACCCCGGCTTTTGCCCTGCCGGGGCAGCAGCGCGGCGGCATAAAGAAAATCAAGCTTGAGCAGCTCAAAACCCCACTCCTCCAAGGCGCGCTGGAAAACCCTTTGCAAGTAGTCCTGGAAACCGGGGGCGTATAGATCGAGAGCATAATACCACCCGCTCCAGTTGGGGTTATAGCCGGCCTTGACCGGCTTCCCCCGGGAATCGCGCAGCAGCCATTCGGGATGCTCCCGAAGGAGCCGGGAACGACGCTCGCAAATAAAGGGGGCGATCCAGAGACCAGGCCGGTAGCCCTGCTCTCGGATTTTGGCGACCAGCGCCTTCATCCCCGACGGAAACTTGGCGTTGCAGTCCAGCCAGTCGCCCACCGCTTCCTGCCAGCCGTCATCTAGCTGGAAATAGTCCAGGGGCAGTTGCATGGCGGAGAGCTCCTTTAGGTTATGGTGGACTATTTCCTCGGAGATTTTCGTGTAGTAGTTGTACCAGCTGGTCCAGCCGGTAACCCGGGGGCCGGGCTTGCGAGGGAGGCGCAGCCGGGAAAAATATTCGTCGAATACCTCTTCCGGGCGGCCTTTCCCCAGGTAGAGGCGCAGCAAGGGGTAGCCGTCCCTGGAATCGGCTCCCTGGCAATCTTTGTGCACGATCAATTGGTTGGCGGAGTAGTCGTATTCGAACGCGGTGTACCCGCTGTCCTCGTCCAGGGAGCCCAGGAGCAGGATCTCCTCTCCGGGAAAGGTGAAGTAGGTGTAGGTCCAGGAGTGAAGGCGGCCGGGACGCCCGCTATAGGGGAAAAAGCCGTAATCCCCGTTGGCGCCGAAGAAGGTGTAAGTGATGCGGGGAGGAGAGGGGATGCGGTCGCCGGCGCATCGTTCGCTGCTGTCGCTCCAGGACTGGAAGCCGTTGACCATCATTTTTTCTCTCCCCCTCAGGTCCGGCAGGAGCTCCAGGTTAAAGGATTCCAGGGTCAGGGGCCTGTTGTTGTGCAGGTCAACGGAGATGCTCAGGCCGTACTGAAAGGGATCCGGGTTTGCCTCCAGCTGGAGATTTATGCCTCCGGGCAAAGGTTGCTCCAAATCAACTACAAATGTATTATGGTCCTGGTGATAGACCAGCTTGCTACTGCCCCACATTCTCTTTTCCTCCGATCAATTATAGTAGTGGATTGGCGGTGTTGGTTGGTAGTTATACTCGAATATACTTCTTTTGTGTCGAAGAAATTTCCTTGTGCCTGGCACGTCAACTTTGTCAACTTTTTGTAAAACTTTTGGGGCAGCTTAACCTTCCAGTTGGGAATAGCTTAATAAAAGCAATAAAAAAACCGGCCGCGAGGGGCCGGTTTTAATTAAGCTAAAGTATTGTGCCCACTGCCCTTTGTAAATCACCAGGACGCTTTGGGTCATGACAGCGCCTTGGCGGCTATTTTTTATTCCAAATCTTTTAAGGTAAAGCTGACTTTAACATGCTTGCTTCTTAACAAGGCGCAAGCACTCAGCACCGCCATAACAGCAATGCTTACAATAACTATGCTGGCCTTAAGGTTGGCGGCACTGTTGTAGAGAATCAAAAACTGGCATAATCCGGAAATAGTAATTATAATATAGTAGAGCCAATTGGGCAGATTCAAAATAGACGTTTTCCAAAGCTGAGGGTACATGCTAGGAAGTCTATAGGCGGCGATTAATAGAATAATCTTGTTGATGTTGATTACCAGCAGCATGGTACTGGCGGCGGCGGCTACACTGAATCCCAGCAAAATCGGGATTACAGCTACCAAGTAGATTACTGTAAGAAACCAGTACGGGGCGCCGTACCTGTTTTCTGTAGCCATTACTTGGGGAAACCAGCCGTGCTTGGCAGCTTCCTGCATCGTTCTGGCGACGGAAGGAAATATTCCGTTAAAGGTAGTACATATGGCCAAGACCGGGCCGGCAATCATAAAGAATATAAACACGGGCAGCGGAAGGACCTTTTGAGCCACAACGGTAAGAGTCTTGCCGGCCACTTCCTCGACGGGCAGTACGTTGGCGGCAACAAACCCCACGGCCCCGTAAATAAAGAAGATAATCGCGGAGGTAATTATGATGGCCCGAGGCATGTTGTTGCGTGCTTGAGCGACGTCGCCTCCCAGCCCAAATAAAAGCTGGTGCGAAGTAGTCGCCGAGGAGAGCAGCACCATCGCTGAGATAAAGCCGGTAAGCCCCCCGGAAAAATAATCGGGGGAAGAAAGGTTAAAAGCTCCCTCCGACAGATCGCCAAGTCCCCAGAAAACAAAAATAAGCAAGGCGGCGATCAATACAAAAACCATGACATTCTGGACCTTGCTCATTACATCGATGCCGAAAAGGTTGATTACATAAAACACGGTTACTGCCAGCAGAGCCATAACTGAAGGATTGGCAGAGGGAATAATGGATTGAATGTAATTACCCATTATTAAACCGGTCATCGAAAGGGCTACGTGGGTTACCATAAAGTTCCAAATATAAATACCGGATAGGTGTTTGCCCATTAGCACTTGCACCATCCGGTATTCCCCGCCCTGAACCCGTATCGTGGCCGAGATAAAGACTCCCGGCAGAACGGTGATCAGCCCCAAAACTACGGCTGCTGCAAAAGCAAGTCCTGCCGAACGGCCGGTAAAGGCTATGGCCGGGCCAATTAAACCTACCACTCCGGAACCGATAACCATGCCCAAAGCAATTGTAACAAGGGGAAGCAAGCCTAACTGGTTTCTCCTCTGGTCAGTTACTTTTGGGACAGCTAGCGTATCCATGGCACATCTCCTTCCCTAATTGTTGAGCGTCTCCTATCGACTCGAGGGCACCATCAGTTACTCTTGTTCAAGCTCACCTCTTCTTTCGGCCTTTTGCCAAACCAACTATATGTATGTTTTGCCCCCCCTTGAACCTAAAACGGGCAATCCTGCTAAAGGGATTGCAACATCGCCCCGAAGGATTAAAAGATAGGAAAGCATTATTTTTTGGAGCGCGCTAGCCCCCGACAATAACGGGCAATACGGTCACCGTATCTCCAGGAGCAATTGAAGATTTATGGGCGTCCTCTTGCTGGACCGCTTTGCCGTTAATCAGGATTAGGACCCCTTCGCGCAGCACAAGGGTATCCGGGTTAAAAAGCTGCTCCATAAGACCGGGAGCGTGTTCGGCACTCCACTGCTCCAGCAATCGGTAGAGAGTACAACTTTCTGCCAATTGAACCTCTGTTTTTTCAAAACCGGGATAAAATTGAGCTGCTATTCTTAACTCGACCCTACCCATGGCCAGCCTCCCCTACATACCTTGATGGCTAAAAATGGGCCTCAGGGGCATTGAATAACGCCTTGTGCCCAAAGACAATCGCCGCATACGGGAAAAGGATTGTAAAAACAGTCTTCTTCATTTGCTTCCACCCGCTCGCAAGTTCCGCAGAATGTGCACGGGGGAAAATCGAAGCGCTGCACCCTCTTCCGAAACAGCTTAAACTCTTCTTGTTCCCAAATCTCTCGAATAGAACTATCTTTAATATTGCCGACCACGTATTTCTTGATTGATTTTTTCCTGCCCAGCACGTAGCAGGTATAATTATGCATCAGCGCAATGCAGGGGCTCATTTCGCCGTTCCAGGAAACAGCAAGAGAACCTTCACCGACAAAGCGGCAGTAGCCTCTTCCCCGGTTAACGATGGAGTGAATGGTGGAGTTAATGAGGCGCTCCCCCTTCTGTAAGGCGCCGATAACATGTTCCGTGGAATCGGCCTGGTTATCCAGCGGCGGCAGCAGTAGACGGGGGTGCCAGTGATAGCCGCTGCCGCCGGCCCCGTAATCAGCAGTTGACGAATAGAGTATCTCCTGGGAATACGATTCCTCGTAAGGCAGCACATTGGTCACGAACAAGAAATCCGCACCTATGGAACCGGCAAGGGCGCGCATCCGGGGCAGGTGTTTTACCGTGCTCTTGGTGGCGACGAATTCTAGACCGACTTCCAAAGGCGACAGCGTGCGGTTGCGAAAGCTTACCAGGGCCCGTATGTTCTCAATGATCCTGGTTAGGTCGGCGCCGGGCCGGATCCGGGCATACTCGGCGGCCTCCGGAGAATCAATGGAAATGATCACGCTGTCCAGGCCCGTTTGCACCAGGACTTCCGCCAAGCCCTTGGTTAACAGCATCCCGTTAGTGATCATCTGGGTCATGGCCCCGGCGCCCTTGGCCGCCGCAATCATATCCACAATACGGGGATGCAGCAGCGGCTCTCCCCAGCCCCAAAAGCTGACTTTTTCAAAGGTGGGGATTTTCTGGGCGCTTGCTATTATTTTTTGATATAAGTCAAAATCCATGAACCCTTCTTTTTCGCTCCAGCTGCGTCGAATGCAGGTTTTGCATTTCAGGTTGCATGAATTGGTTGGTTCGATATAAAGCCTTCTAAAGGCGGGATCTGCTTCCCGCAAAAGAACACCGTAAGGCGTTTTGCTTACCAAAACAGCTTTTCCCGCCGGGAAGTTTAACTCTTGCAATAGCTTTGGAGCAAGCTTGATACTCCCGTCGGGCTCGCACTCTAGTTCTACATTAACGGGTTCTTGGTTAAAACTGCTTCCTTCGAGGTACCATACTTTATAATCCGGATCGTACCTGACTTGTTTTCGATAATAAGTGTTTTGATAGAATTCAATCATCTGCGACCG
>LFRQ01000059.1:12544-13824 GCA_001512835.1 Clostridia bacterium DTU022 | reverse complement strand
GTAAGCCATCAGCAGACCGATGGAGGCGCCGGTGACCACAAAGCCGCTCACCGCCAGAACTGCAAAACTGGTAGTGGTAGCGAAGAAGTAGTAAGCGATCCCGGTAATAACGGCGCACACGGGGAACAACCATCTTTTCATCCGCTTGTAGAGTTCTCCGAAGAAAAAGCCGCCCACAATTATACCGGCCGTATTAAGCGCAGAGATATAGCTGGCATAATCGGTGGACCCGATGCCCAGTTCCGCCACATGGATGCTGGTTTTGATCTGGATAACGGCACCGATAGTGTAGACATAAAGACCCGCCAGGCAGAGGAACCAAACCGGCCGCCCCAGATCTTTCAATCCCAGCGACGTTTCTTTTTTCTCTTCTTCGTATTTTTCCGGAGGCAGCTTGGGGATGAAGATCAAAGCCAAGATAATGAAAAGGGCCGCCAGAGACGGGTAGAACCAGAGAGGATAGCGCCAGCTGATAAGACCAAGCCGACCGAAGGCCAGGGAAAGAATTACGGAGATTATACCGCCGCCCATGGTAATATATCCGAGCAGCTTGCTGCGTTCATTGCCTTCAAAAAGCTTTGCCGGCAGAGCCCGCGACGACGGCTGGCAAAGACCGATGGCAAAGCCCATTACTCCGCGCATAAAAAGGAACCAGAAAATGTTGTTGATAAAAAACAGGGACATTCCCGCCAGGCCGAAGATAATCCAGGCCACAATCATAATGGAGCGCATGGAATACATTTTGATCAGTTTGCCGTTAATCAATACCCCTGGAATCATGATCAGGGTAGGCAGGGTGATCAACATGCTGATCTGCGGGCCGGTCATCCCCATGGGTATAAAATGCTGGGCGATGGAATTGATCAACACCACGAAAGAGGAAGTGTTGATATTAAACATGATACCCAGGCAAACAATGGTGAACTTAACCCAGAAACCTCTGTTGTCCTTCATGTGCAATAACCTCCTGCCTTTTTAGATCTTTTTTTGAAACAACCTTGGTCCCTTCTTATGCCTCTTTGCAGCTGCAGCTGGCAGCTGCAAAGAGGCATATTGCGGCAAAACTTAAATAAGGTTTTTAGACCTGGCCCGTTCCAGATCTTTAACTACATAACCCAATTTAAGTTCTTCCAGCTTTTCCTTGGTGGGGACTCCATTTTCGTCCCAACCGCGAAGCTTGTAGTACTCGTCCAAAAATTCGCGGTGATGCCTGATCATCTGTCCTTCTCCAGGCATTCCACAGGTATGAAGGGGTTCGGTCTGGACACGTTTTGGTAATG
>LFRQ01000059.1:11574-12454 GCA_001512835.1 Clostridia bacterium DTU022 | reverse complement strand
GCCCGTGGGACGGGCATGCCCCATTCCTGGAAGGCCAGGGCTCCCGCCCCATGGGCACCGCCAATGTTGGAAGTAGAGTAGGCGTATCCAGTAGCTTTTAAGGCCCGCGGTTCATAGCCGGCCAGTTCCAGGCCCTTTACATGCATGGCGTAATGATCGGTGCCCTGCCCGTACTTCTCCGCCATGCGCTTGGTTCCCAGGGCCAAAATATCCCCAAATCCTTCGCGCCGGGCAATCTTGTGAATCAACTGGATCATGGCTTGGTGATTGCCGTACTCCAGCTCCAGCCCATCGGTATCTTCCTTGGTGATGATCCCTTTTTCGTACAGCTCGTAAGCAAAACCGATGGTAACACCCGTGGAGATGGTATCCAGGCCGTAGTCATCGCATAGCTGGTCAGCCAAGATCGTGGCGGCGATGTTATTGCTGTCAATGGTCCCGGACATGGCCCAGTAGCTTTCGTATTCCGGCCCTTCGCTCAAGGCGCCGGCATAGGGCCCTTCCGTAACCTTGTGAATTTTACCGCACCTGGCGGAACAGGAGTAGCAGCCTGCTTCACCTATGCGCAGCTTCTTATATTCGGCCCCGGACATGGCTTCCCAGCCGTGCATGTACCCGTAGCGGAAGTTTTTGGTGGGAAATACACCCATGGTATTTCGCGAAAGCATGCCGTCGGTAGTGCCAAATTCCCGGTGCAGCTGAAAATCGCGATTGCCTCTCATAATCTCCAGCTGTTCTTTGGCCAGCAATTTAACCTTATCCGGATCATAGAGGTTCAAGCTGCGCTTGGCTTCAATGGCAATTACTTTTACTTTTTTCGAACCCAGGACAGTACCGCCCCCGCAGCGGGAGGCAGAACGTCTACCGCAGAATACGCCCG
>LFRQ01000059.1:11142-11354 GCA_001512835.1 Clostridia bacterium DTU022 | reverse complement strand
GGACTTTTGGTTATGCAAATCCACCGGTGCACCGCCTGGATCGGCGTTCCCGCAAGGACACCCGTGCACAGGATAACCTTGTTTTCCTCGCCCAGGGCGTCGCAGTTGTCGGGAAGTTCGTCATAAAGGATTTTTATGCCGAACCCCCTGCCGCCGCCGTACATCAGCAGCCAATCTGCAGGGATTTCCTCTATCTTGTATGTTTTGTTGGT
>LFRQ01000059.1:0-10997 GCA_001512835.1 Clostridia bacterium DTU022 | reverse complement strand
ATAAATTCAGGCGACTGACCTTTGATTAACCCTGTCTTGGAGAGCCCGGGGCCGAATACATTAACGTAGATATTGTACGGCGCCACTTCCGCCGCCAGGGATTTGGTCCACTCAATAATTCCCGCTTTGGCCGCACCGTAAATAGAGAGCCCGGGGATGCCGCGGCCGCCGGTAAAGTTGACAATCCGCCCGGTCCGGCGTTCCATCATGTGCGGCAGAATGGCCTTGGCGACATTCATTTGCCCGCGGAGATTGACATTAATATCGAAATCAATCTGATCTTCCGTCATATCCACGAACTTAGTATGCTGGGAACTGCTTGCCCCGGCACAGTTGATAAGGACATCAATTTGCCCGAACCGGGCGAGACCTGCCTTTACTGCCGCTTCCACATCTTCTTTCTTGGTGACATCCATTTTAAGGGCGATACCCTCGCTGCCGGCTTCTTCAACCAGTTTTATGGTTTCCTGTGTCCCTTCAAGATTAAGATCGCAGCCGATTATCTTGCAACCTTCCTCCGCCAGGACTTGACAAATTTTTCTGCCGAAACCTATGGGACTGCCACAGCCGGTTACAAACGCCACTTTTCCTTTGAATCCTAGATCCATGGTCTCCACTCCTTCTTGTTTTGGTTTTTGCCACTTTTCTGCTGCTCCCATTGCAAATGGATCGGCAGGGGGAGCCTGTGGCCTGAGGCCACTACTTGCTGCTTTTTGGTGCTGAGAGTGACAATTTCCTTAAATATATTATAGAAAGCCTTTTTTTCAATTGTCTAACAGATAAATAACGTATAGCGGCAGGTTGCTTCACCGGTTAAGCAACAAGGATAATGCGTTAATCTTCCCTGGACAAGCACGGCCAACATTCCCCCGAAGGCCGGTGGTCGTTTATTATCTCATTTTTTTATGTTATAATTTCTAGGACAGGCTTTCCTGAAAGAATGGGGGAACCTGATAGATTTCACAAAGATGCGGCCCGTTCAGGCCATGCTGATTAATGAAATGTGGCAATCAAAAAAGCGATTTAAGAGGTAGTCGGGCATAACTAGAAAAGGAGGACATCCTGTGGATTTTCGTCAAATAGAGTACTTTATCAGCGTAGCCAAGCACCTAAACTTTACCGAGGCCGCCAAGGAATGCTATATTGCCCAGCAAGCCCTTAGCCAGGCCATATCCGCCATGGAAAAAGAGCTGGGCTTTAAACTGTTTGTGCGGTCAACCCGCAGCGTTCGACTTACTCCTGCCGGGCGTGTCTTTCTTGACGATGCCCATCAGCTGTTGAATCTCTATAAAACCTCCATTCACAATATGAAAAATGCCTCCTCGGGCATGATGGGCACGCTGAACATAGGCTACTCCCCTGCCTTTTACAATATCTTGATTCCGGCGCTGCCAAATATTATAAGAAAAAATCCCAATATTGGCTTTTCAATGATTCAAGACCTCTCTGCCAACATGATTAAAAACCTTAAAAGCAGGGCGCTGGATGTTGTTTTCTTGGCTTCCTACCAGGTTGACAAAGATAGCGAAATTGAATATGAGGTTATTTTTAAAACTCCGATAGCTCTGGCGGTCAATAAAAAACACCGCTTTTCCGGCAAAGAAAAAGTTAGGGTGGAACATATAGTAAATGAACGGTTTATTCTGATGGATTACGGCGTGAATCCGGGGATTTACAGCAAAATTATTGAAGACTGCGCCAAGTCGGGATTTGTGCCGAAAGACATCATTACCGTTAACAACTTTGAAACCCAGCTTTTGTTAATTGCGGCCGGCCGCGGGGTGGGGCTATTGCCGAAGCACGCCGGAGCAAACCTCAACCTCAAAATAACTTATCTTCCCGTTGAAGGAATTGGTCAAGAAATTGAGTTGTGTGCGGCTTGGATAACGAATAACAAAAACCCCGTTCTCCCGATTTTTATAAAAAACATCCAGGAAGAATTTAATTTGGACTAAACGGGACCGAGGTCAGATCTCTTCCCCAGAGCCAACATTAGATCCTCCATAGATCCTCCATTGGCCTTAACGGGGCCTTAACGGAGAAATCCCTCCATCAGTGGGACCCCGGCGGCATCCGCCCTTTTCTTCTAGAGAACAATTAGAACAATTCCCGTGAAGGTTTCAGTCTTCTATTTTTCTCCAGTTTATCTCCCAGGCGCTGCCTCGAATAACAGGGGGCGGGGACAGCTGCGGCGGCCAGGCTAGTGCGGCCGTCATCTCTCCGGCGCTTCTTTTTCGGAGGTGAGGCGGTGAGCGGGACCACCGCCGGGGTTTAATTCAGGCCCCGGCGGGCTCCCGGAGTTGGTGGGGCTTTACGGCCGGCCCTTTACCACCACTTCGGGCAGTTCGCTGGACTGCTTGGGGAACTTGGTCCAGAGGATCAGCCGCTTGAAAAAGCCGGGCTGGCTGGCCTCAATTCCGGTGTGGGCGATGCCCATCCGGCGCAGCCGGCGGAGCAGGGACGGCAGCCTGGCGACAAAGCCCTGGAAATCGCGCCCCGCTTCCGGAGGGGTCCAGCCGTTTTCGGCGGCGGCTATCAGTCTGGGGAAAACAAAGGCGTGCATGTGCTCCCGGTTGGGGGCCGTTTCCGTCCACATGGGTGTTTCGATGCCCAGCACGTTCTTCCGGTAGCGAGGCTCCAGCTGCCGGGGAACAGGATTGTAGGCGTAGACCTTCGACAGGGGAAGAACGCCGTAGTTGTAATCGAGATAGGAGTAGAAATTTTGCGAACCGATGATCCGGCCGCCCCGGCGCAGATGCTGCAGGACCTTTTTCCGGCCCCGGAACCAGTACTGGCCGATTACGGAGGGGGGGAGGCCTTCTCTTAGAATCTCGTTCCAGCCGATGGCGGTCCTGCCCCGCGCCTCTAGATGCCGGACAATCCGGGTAACAAAATAAGTTTGCAACTCCTGTTCGTTTCGCAAGCCCTCGGCTTTAATGCGCGCCTGGCAGCGGGGGCAGGCTTTCCAGCGATTCTTGGGCGCTTCGTCTCCTCCGATGTGGATCCAGGGGGAGGGGAAGAGGTTTATTACTTCGTCCAGGACGTTGGTCAGGAAGGTAAAGGTTTCTTCCTTGCCTGCACAGTAGATATCTTTCTTAATGCCGGCGGTGGTGGCCACCCGGTAAGGGCCGCCGGTGCAGCCCAGTTCGGGGTAGGCGGCCAGAGCGGCGGTGCAGTGGCCGGGCAGCTCTATCTCCGGAACCACGGTGATGTAGCGCTCCGCCGCGTAGGCGATGATTTGGCGCAGATCCGCCTTGGTGAAGTAGCCTCTGTGGGGAAGGCCGTCTGTCTTCCTGCTCAGGAAGCCGCCGATCTGGGTTTCCGGCCTGGTGGAGCCGATCTCAATGAGGCGGGGGTAGCGCTCTATTTCCAGGCGCCAGCCCTGATCATCGCAAAGATGCAGGTGCAGTGTGTTCATCTTCAGCAAGGCCAGGGCGTCCAGCAGCTGCTTGACGGTGTCCACGTCGAAAAAATGCCGGGCTACGTCCAGCATCATTCCCCGCCACGCAAAACGGGGAACGTCCCGGATTTCCAGGCAGGGAATGGTGGGGGCCTGGCCGCTCCTGGATTCCTCCGCCAGGGGGAGGAGCTGGCGGAGGGTCTGGACACCGTAGAAGACGCCGGCTTCCGTTGTCGCCGCGATCTCCACTCCCGCCGGGCCGGCGGTGAAGAGGTAACCCTCGCTGCCGATGCCGGTGAGGTCGGGTTTTACGCTCAGCCGGATGGCCTTGCCTGCGCCATGGGGGGCGATGGGCAAAGAGAGCCCGCTTTCTTCCAGCAGCACCTGCTGCAGGTAGCGGGCGATGCCTTGCAGGGGTTCCGGGGCGACAATGGCTGTGCCTTCATCGAGGACCAGGTTTCCCGTTCCCAGGAAGAGATCTGTTGGTGCCGGGATAACCGGCAGCATGAATTTGCTCACTGCTTCCACCATCCAGTTCAATTAGTGGAAATGGCCAAGGTTTTGCTCCAGGTTCCTTCAAAGAAAGCCCTAACTCGCCCCAACTCGACGGCTTATCTTAAAATTCCACAAGCGTTAATTTTATCCTCTTTGGCTCTTTTATTATTTACCTGGCGAGCCGGGGGGCTGGCCAAGCCATTGCCGTCGGCCGTGAACCCGACGGCCGGCTTCTTCCGCCTTTGAGCAAACCCTTAGATCAGTCCCTTTAGAAATTTTTGGCGCGTATCCGGATCGTACTGCTCAATGGCATAGCGCAGCATGGTTCGAGGCATGATGCGGTAGTGTTCCCGGAGAAAGTTGTAGGCGGCGGTGTAATCGCGCTTCCCCAACTCTCTCAGCATCCAGCCCACGGCTTTATGAATTAGATCGTGGGGATGGGTCAAGAACTTGCGGGCCAGGTTCAGGGTCTCCTCCAGGCGGCCCTGGCGGATAAAATGCAAGGTAGTCATCACGGCTATTCTCTGCTTCCACAGCTCCCCAGAATCGGCCAGCCGGTAGAGCAGGGTCTTATCCCTTTCCAGCAGGTAGGGTCCCAGCAGGGAGGGGGCCGAAGCGTCCACCAGGTCCCAATTGTTGATGAAAGGAAGGTTGCGCAGGTACAGGGCGATTATCTCTTCCCGCTCTTTTTCCGTGGAGGCCCGGGAAAAACGGAGGACCAGGATAAAAACCGCCGTCAGGCGGCATTCATGAAGAGGATCCTGCAGCAACTTTTCAACATCGACCAGATCGATCTTCCGCCAATACTTCCTGGCGATGCTTCTCTGCCGGGGAACGGCCACCCCCAGGAAGCGGTCGCCCTCCCCGTAGCCTCCCGGAAAGGCTTTAAAGTACCGGTAAGAGTGCTCGGCCCTGGCCGGGTTGGCGTATCCCGCCAGGGCCTCCTTTATCTCCTGGACATAATTCATCTCTTCACCAAATTTACAGAATTTTCAATAAAGTTGACAAAGTTGACGTGCCAGGCACCGTTGCTATTTAATGAGGCAGCCTTCGTAAGGTGCCAGGATAATGCTGCTTATCTTTTCTCCTTCCCGGCGCCGGGGATTGGTGGAGATGAGAATCTCGCCGGCAAGGCCCGGTTCCTGGAGCTCGCAGTACCTCTGATCATCGGAAAAGTTCAAGAGGACCAGTAGTTTCTGCTCCCGGGATTCCCGGACATAGAAATAACAGTCCGGCGGCACTTCCCAGTTGACGGTGCGGTAGCTGCCTTCCAGCAAGGCCGGCAGTTTTTTGCGGGTCCAGATCAATTTCCGGTACAGGCTCAGCAGCGAGTTCGGGTCCTGCCTCTGGGTGGCGACGTTGCGCTTTTCAATTTCCGGGCCCACCGGCAGCCACGGTTCTCCCCAGGTAAAACCGGCATGCGGCCCGCTGTTCCACTGCATGGGCGTCCTGGCGCCGTCCCGCCCCCGGTAGAAGGGGTACCACTTCCTGCCCACGGGGTCTTTCAGCATGTGCTTGGGTAAGCGGGGATCTTTCATGCCGATCTCTTCCCCGTAGTAGATGAAGGGGGTGCCCCGCAGGGTGAGGAGGAAGAGGGCCAGCAGGCGGGCTCTCTCGTCGCCGCGATGCCCCTGGTCGAAGCGGCTGATGGCCCGAGTCACGTCGTGATTGCTTAGGGTGTAGGCGGGCCAGGCCTCCTTGGGCAGAAAATGCTCCCACCTTTCCACGCAGCGCCGGAAAGAGTCGGCATTAAAGCGGCAGTAAACAAAGTCAAAATAGAAGTTCATGTGCAGTTCGTCGTTGTTGCCGTAGTAGGAGGCCACCACGGCGGGATCGTCGCCGGCTATTTCTCCGATGCTGGTGGTTCCGGGATAGGCGTCGAAGATGCGGCGGAACTCTTTTAGCACCTGGTGGGTTTCGGGGTGGTGCAGGTTGTATTTTTTGTGCTGCAGGTCCGGCAACCCCAGCAGGTTAAAGATGACATAAGTGAGGTCTTGGTCGGTAAACGCCATGCGGTTCGGGTTTTTCCCTCTCCGGAAGAAGGGGGGATTGCTCCGGAGTTGCTGGTCCTTGCAGTAGGCATGGGCCACATCGAGGCGGAAGCCGTCGACGCCGCGATCCAGCCAGAAGCGAATTACTTCATGGATGGCCTTTCTTACCTCCGGGTTGTACCAGTTTAAATCCGGCTGCTCCTTTAGAAAAGAGTGCAGGTAGTACTGGCCCGTGGCTTCGTCGAAGGTCCAGGCGGGCCCAAAGAAATGGTTCCGCCAGTTGTTGGGCGGCTTATTATTGGGTCCCCGGCCGTCTCGCCATATATACCAGTCCCGCTTGGGATTGTCCCGGGAGGAGCGCGACTCTTTGAACCAGGGGTGCTGGTCGGAAGTATGGTTGACCACCAGGTCCAGCATTACCCTGATCCCCCGCTTATGGCATTCTTCCACCAGCCGGTCGAAGTCCTCCAGGGTGCCGAAGCGGGGATCAATGTCGCAGTAATCGGCGATGTCGTAGCCGAAATCATGCTGGGGGCTGGGGAAGAAGGGGCTAAACCAGATGGCGTCGATCCCCAAAGAGTCCGGGGTGCCGTCGTTAAGGTAGTCCAACTGATCAATGATTCCCGGCAAGTCTCCGATGCCGTCTCCGTTGCTGTCCATAAAGCTGCGGGGGTAGATCTGATAAAATACCGCTTTCTTCCACCAGTCTTCCCCCTGGAGCAACTGTTCCTTTGCCTTTTTACTCATACCGACAATCTCCTCTTTCTACAGTAACTATATTTTTATTTGTTAAACTTATATTAATTTAACTGGCGGCTCCCTCTCCGGAGTCTCCGGGCCAAAAGGAAGTTTTAACCGCCCAAATCCCGGTAGCGCTGAGGAGCAAGCAGCAACATGGCGGCATAGAAAACGGCCCCCAAAAGGGCTGCTCCGCCCAACACGACCAGGTAGACGGGCCTCTCCGCGGCGGTGAGCCCATAGGCAGCCTTGCCGGCCAGGAACAGCAGGTAATAGATGCCGACCCCGGCTGCCAGACCCAGGAGAACATTGATGTTCTGCTTGATGGCTTTCTGTTCGCTGTCCCAGGCAAGGTAAGGCCTCAGCAGGTCGATGAGCAGGTTGGAGGTTACCGCGGGAAAAGTGAGGATTAACCCCGCCGCCAGGGCCAGGACGGTGTCCATTAAACTCCAGTTTAGGAGCAGCACCAGGATCAGGGCCATAACGGGCAGGGCCAGGGAGGAGACCAGCATGGCATAGAGGACCTTGCCGCGGATCTGTTTCTGCGGTGCCACGGGGATGACCCGGGAGACCCAGATCAGCCTTCCTTCCCGGGAGAAGGAGCTGGAAGCTGCCGGGGCAAAAAGGGACAAAAGCCCTATCAACCCGGCTGCACCCAGGATGGGTACTACCCGGGGTTCCATTTTGGCCAGTCCCTGGTAGTAACTGATCTGGCCTCCCCCGGTGAACATGGGGATTAAGAGGATGATGAGCACTAAAGCCGCCGTGGCCAGGCTGTTGATCAGGTAGATGGGGGTCCGGATCAGGATTTTTATCTCCCGGATAACAATAGCCCATTCGGGAGAAGACGTTCCAGCCGTCTTTCTGGCCAGGTCTTCCCGAGAAAGAACTCTTCCCCTTTGGATCTCCGCTCCCCCGATCAGTCCCTGGTAAAACATCCCCTGGCCTACAAAAAGCACCAGGATAATACCTGCTGCACTAATACCCAGGTAGGAGAGCAAGTTAAGGAGACTCTCCCTTCCCCCGGCGGTCAGCGCCCGGGCGGCATAGAGGGCCGGCGGGTAAGCCCTGGTGGTTAAGCTGATCAACCCGTCTTCATCCAGCAAAATATTTTCCAGGAACTCCGCTTCTTCACCCAGGGGTATGCTGGAAATAAAAAAGTTCATGGCCAACAGGGCTGCCAGCAGGAGAAAAAAGCCGATGAGGCGCAGGGTGTCCCTCCGGCGGCTAAGGTTGGTAAAGCGCATCAGCACCAGGATCAGGAGGGAGGCCAGGGCCAGGGGAATTACCGGTACCAGCAGGAAAACGATTCCTCCCAGGACCCAGTAAAGAACTCCGGCCCCGGTGTTGACGCCGTAAACCCAGAGGGCCGGCAGAAAGAAAGGGGTCACGGTCAGGTAGTCATAGAGGAGCACAACAAGAAACTTCGACCCCAGGATATCCCTGGGCTGCAGCGGCAGGGGAACCAGCAGGGAGAGATCCCGGGAGAAATAGAAAACTGACATAACGAAGGCCAGGCCGAACAAGAGAACCAGCAGAGAAGCAAGCACCAGGGCCGAAGCCAGGACTACTTCAGTCTGGCCCAGGGGCAGCAGAATGTCGTAACTGGCTTCTACCAGCATCAGGTAGAGAAAAAAGATGGGAGAGATCCCTACTATTACCAGGACTACCAGACCCAGGAGACCTGCAAAGCGCTTGAAGTCGTGCTTGAAGTACCATTTTAATGCGGAAAGGTTGAAATTTACTTTTAGCTGCAGCCCTATCAGCTTGAGCATCATCATTTTTCTGTCAGCTCCAGGAAGATGTTTTCCAGGGTCTCCTTGTCCCGAGAAAGCTTTTTCAGCTCCTCCATGGTCCCGCAAGCAATTAATTCTCCCCGGTGAATAATCCCGATCCGGTCACAAAGCCTTTCCGCCACCTCCAGGATATGGGTGGAGAAGAAGACGGTTTTGCCCTGGTTGCAGTGTTCCCGCATGTAGTTCTTGAGGTTGTTGGAAGACTTGGGATCCAGGCCCACCATGGGTTCATCCATGATAAATACCTCCGGCTGGTGCAGCATGGCACCCACCAGGACAATCTTTTGCCGCATACCGTGGGAATATGACTGGAGCAGGTCGCCCACGGCACCTCCCAGTTCAAACAGGTCCAGGAGCATAGCAATTCTCTCTTTGCGCACCGCCCCGGGAACCCCGTAAACGTCACCCATAAAGTTTAGGTATTCCAGGCCCGTTAATTTATCATAAATCTCCGGGGTATCGGGAACAAAGCCGATCCTTTTTTTTACCTCCAGGGGCTGGTCGGTGATACTGTAGCCGCTGATCATCAACGTGCCGCGGTCGGGTTTCAGCAGGCCCACCATCATCTTGATGGTGGTGGTCTTGCCAGCCCCGTTGGGACCCAGGAAGCCGAATATTTCTCCGGCCTTAACGTGTAAGTTAAGATTGTTCACCGCTTTTACGGCGCCCCGGTTGTAGCTCTTGGATAAGTCATTAATCTTAATCATGCCTATATCCTCCTTTACCGGCCTCTTTTCCGAAATGGCCGTCCCCTGGGCATTGCCCGGGGGTTCTGAAGAACAGCTGGGGCTGGCGCCGGCTTGTACCCGCTCTATTTCCTTTTATTGTAGTTTGTTTTAGATATTAATTCAACAACTAAAGCTTATTTTCCCTTTATTGCAGACGGTGGAGCGGCAGGAAAGATCAATTTCAAGAAGAATATAATAAGTACAATAACCCATAAGATATCAAATATAGAGACATTTTAGATTAAATTATTAATACTTTATCGGAGGTAACCATGCATAAACTCTTTTATCCAGATTCTATTGTCATTATCGGGTTGTCTTCGAAACCTAGCAATATTGCCAGGCTCACCCTGGAAAACCTGCTGCGCTGGGGGTACCGGGGAAGAATCTTCGGCGTAAACCCCACCGGCAGCGATGCTCATGTAGACGGGATCAGGATGTACAAGCAGATTGAGGATCTTCCCGAGGTGCCCGATTTGGCCTACTGCCTGATACCGGCCCGCTTTGTCCCGGAAATGGTGGAGCGCTGCGGCTCCTTCGGCATAAAACGGATGGCCATCCCCTCGGGGGGATTCTCCGAGTTCAGCCCCGAGGGCCATTCCCTGGCGGAGAAGACCCTGGAGGCGGCCAGAAAATACGGGATCAGGTTTGTGGGGCCCAACAGCGTCACCGTCGCCAATACCGACAACGGCCTCTGCCTCCCCTTTGTTTCCCTGTACAAGGCGCCCAAAGGGGAGATGTCCATCATCTCCCAAAGCGGCGGCGTGGCCCTAACCATGCTCAACTTACTGTGCGACGAAAAGATCGGGCTGGCCAAGTTTGCCAGCATCGGCAACAAGCTGGACCTGGACGAAGTGGATTTTCTCCGCTATTTTGGCAGCGATCCCCAGACCAGGCTGATCTGCCTCTACCTGGAAAGCATTGAGCGGGGCCGGGATTTCATCGAGGTGGCCAAAAGCATCGACAAGCCCATCGTGGTTTACAAGGCCAATACCACCGCCGTGGGGCGAAAAGCCGCCATGAGCCATACCGCCGCCCTCAGCAACGACGATGAGATCCTGGAGGCGGCCCTGGAAGAGGCGGGGGTGATCCGCATCTACAACTTCCTGGACTTCCTGGAGGTGGCGAAAGCCTTCCACCTGCCGCCCATGAGGGGCAGGCGGATCGTGGTCATGAGCCCCGCCGGCGGCTTCTCCGTACTTTCTGCCGATCTCTGCGAGAAGGCCGGCTTCGAATTTGCCGACCTGGGCCAGGAGTTCTACGACAGCTTGCAAAAGTTCAGCAACGCCGGGGTCATCAAGTTTTCCAATCCCCTGGACATGGGGGACATCTACGATCCCCAGCTGATGGCCCACGTGATCTTCTCGGTGATGCATTCGGAGCAGGTGGACGGCGCCCTGTTCATCAGCCAGCGGCCCCAGATGCCCCAGGGGGACGACGTGTTTCACAAGATGTTTCTCTCGGACTTGTCCAAGGAGGCCTGGGGCTCCATTCTTTCTTCCGGGAAGCCCCTGGGGGTCTGCCTTTTCGGGCCTGCCAGGATGGTCCAGCAGGCCAAGCGCTACGTGGAGTTTCCCGTTTTCAACAGCCCCGAGGAGATGATTAACGCCCTGGCGTTGCAGATGAGGTACTATAGCCGGGAGCGCAAACCCGACGGGGATCTCAGCCCGCCACCGGAAATCGACCGGGAGGCCGCCCGGCGCTGGCTGGAGGGGCGCCGGGGAGACTACGGGGAGGAGATCCTGGAGCTGCTGGCTGCTTACGGCATCCCCGTGGCCGCATCCAGGGTGGCCTCGGAAGCGGAGGAGGCGGTCCGGTATGCCGAAGAAATGGGGTACCCGCTTGTGAT
>LFRQ01000021.1 GCA_001512835.1 Clostridia bacterium DTU022 | reverse complement strand
TGCTCCGCGGCGATGGCGGCCACCTTCTCGGCCAGCTCCCGCTGGAGGTAGTGCCAGATCATCCACTGAGCTTCCGTTCTGCGGCAGAGGATGTCCAGCAGCTTGGGGGCGTTCTCGTAGTTTAGGATATACCTGATCTCCGCCTCGCAGTGGGGGTAGTTCTCCAGCAGGGGGAGCCCCCGGGAGGGATGGCTCTTGATATCTTCCAGGATCAGGAGCGCCCCGCGCCCGTACTGCTGGTGCAGGTACTTGAGCTGTTCCATGGGGCAGACCTCCAGCAGGTTTTTCTCGGCCACCAGCTTCTTAAAATCGTTCCAGCTAATGCCCACCAGGAAAGGTATCTTGCTATAGCCCCGGCGCCCGTACTCTTTTTTGGCAAAGGGCGGCAGGTAGTTTTGTTTTACCAGGTAGAAGAGCAGGTCTTCGGCCATGCGCCGGTGGGTGGTCGACTTCCCTCCGGCAATGGCCACCACGCCTTCCTTGGTGTCGAAAATCTCGTGGCTGCGGGAGACCTGGGATTCGCTCTCCACTCCCTCCTGCCTGATCAGGGGCCTGATTCCGGCATAGGTACCGATAATATCCTTGTAGGTCAGCTGGGCTTCGGGGAAGAGGAAGTTCACCGAGCGCAGCAGGTAGTCGCAGTCCTCCTTCTTGCACCAGGGCTCGTCAAGATTCTTCGATTCCGGGTAGTAGGCGGTGTCCGTGGTTCCGATCACCGAAACCGGTCCCCGGCGCAAGACGAAGAAGAAGCGGCCGTCGTCTATGGAGCGGACCCCGAAAGCGTTCCGGTTGCCGATGCGCTCCTGAGGTACAATCACGTGGACCCCCTTGGTGGGATATATTTTTGGCTCTCCGTACGAGGTTTCCGCCATCACTTCATCGGTCCAGATGCCCGTGGCGGAGACCACCACTTTACCCCGGATCTCAAATTTCTGCCCGCTGAAAACGTCTCGAACGCTTACCCCCGTGACTTTGCCCGCGGAATTTTTAATAAAGCCTTCCACCTTGGCGTAGTTGATGGCGGCGGAACGGCCCTCGGAGTAGACCAGGCTCTCCTTGATAATCTCCAGGGTGACCCGGGCATCGTCGCAGTTGGTGTCGTAAAAGAAGCCGGCGCAGACCAGCTTCCCCATGCCGGGTAGCTCCATGGGGACGGCGGGCTCAAACTCCTCTACAAAATCCCTCTTAAAGATCCGGGACTTGCGGTAGTTTTTATGCTCGCTGAAGCAGTCGGAGATATACTGGTACAGCCTCACCGCCAGGCGCACTTTAAAGGGGGTGTCTTTCCCTCTCTGGTAGGCACAGTACATGAAGCCCAGGGGGCGGACTAGGTTGGGCAGGTGGTTGCGGAGCCAGTTGCGTTCCGTGGTCGATTCCCGAACCAGCCCGAATTCCAGGTTGGAAAGGTAGCGCATCCCCCCGTGGAACAGCTTTGACGACCGCGATGAGGTGCCGAAGGCAAAATCGTTTTTCTCCAGAAGACAGAAAGAAAGATTGCGCAGCGCACATTCCCGGGCGATGCCGGCGCCGGTTATGCCGCCTCCGATGATAATCAGGTCGTATTCCCGGCTTTGAATCTGCTTGAGTTCTTGTTCCCGATTAACGGCGTCCCATTTCCTGTTCATTCTGTTCCCCCTTCTTTATGTTATTCTGCAAGCCCGGCTTTGGGAGTTTATAACGAGTTAAATATCCGGGTACCTGGTTATCTTCTGGATCTCGTCGTACAGATCTTTCAAGCGGGGATAAATCTTGGTGTAAACCCGGGAGAACAGCTCATGGTAGAGCCTGGCGTTCTGCGGTCGGGGTTCAAAGGTATCCTTGTAATGGACCATCTGCTTGATGGCTGCGGAGTAGTTGGGAAAGACGCCCGCCCCAATAAAGGCGATAATGGCGGCCCCCAGCCCCGAGGCTTCGTGGGTATGGATGCGCCGGACCGGCCGGTTAAATATATCCGCCGTTATCTGGCAGATGGTGTCGCTCTGGGATCCCCCTCCCGATACGGAGACGCTCTCAATTCTCCGGCCCGATTTCTTTTCGATGAGGGGTACTCCGCTGTAAAGGTTGAAGGCGATGCCTTCAATGATGGCGCGGTACAGGTAGGCCCGGTTATGCACGTCGCCGAAGCCGATAATGGCCCCCTTGGCCTTGGGCTGCAGGACGCCGGGCGTCCAAAGAGGCTGCAGGATCAACCCTCTGCAGCCCGGCGGCACCTCTTCCAGCCTGCTGTTCAGGAGCTCTTCCGGGGATATGTTCAATTTTTTGGCCTCTTCTACCTCTTTTTTCGAGAACTCGTTTTTAAACCAGCTGATCATCCAGTAGCCCCGGAAGGTCATGATTTCCGGATTGTAGCAGCCGGGGATTACCGCCGGGTAGGGGGGCAGGAAGCGGATCGCTTCATAATAGCGCCGGGAGGTGGTTTGCAGCGTGGCTGTGGTGCCCAGGCTGATGCTGGCTGTTGATTCGTCGACACAGCCCACTCCCAGGGTTTCGCAGCCCTTGTCGGATCCCCCGGCAAAGACGGGGAGCCCTTCCGGCAGCCCTGTTTCTTCGGCTACGGCGGCGGAGATATGCCCCAACAGGGTGCCCGGCTCCACGATCTCGGGCAGTTGGGAGGGATCCACGTTGGAGAGCTTGGCTTTAAGATTGTTTTCAGGGTACCAGACCTTGTTCTTGTAGTCGAAGGGAATGTAGCCGATCTGGGAGGCGCAGGAATCCTTCATGTTGCCCGTCAAGCGAAAGTTGATATAGGTGGAAATCTGGATGTACTTCGCCGTTTTGCGCCAGTTCTCCGGTTCATGCTGCCTGAGCCAGTTGGACTTGGCCCGCCGGTAGAGGATGGTCATCGTATCTTTCATCCCGATGGCTCTTACCAGGGCCTCCTCGACGGCGTTCAAGGGAGGATAGCCGTCGGCCATGCGCTGGTCCAGCCAGACGATGGCCGGCCGGATCACGTTGTTGTCCCGGTCCAGGCAGACGGGCGTATCCCGCAGGGCGGTGACGGCAAGCCCTTTCAAGCGGGGCCACAGCTCTTCCTGCTGCGCCTTGACCCTTTTTATGGCGGTGCACATGTTGTTCCAGTAAACTTCAGGGTCTTGTTCGGCAAAACCCGGCCGCACGGAGAAATATGGCTCGTACTCGATCTTCTCCTTGGCGACAATTTGGCCATGGTTGTCGAAGATAATTGCCCTAACACTTTGCGTCCCGAAATCCAGTGCCAGCACATACTCCCGGTTTCTTGGTTCCATGGCTACCCCTTTCTTGGCCCTTGATAATGATGATGGAGCTTCTCCTGCTTTCCCGGAACCGGCCGCCGTTCCTGGGGTCATAAAGCTAAAGATGTATTGGCCATGAAAGCGACGGCCGCGGCTCGGCGGGGAAAGGTCGCAATTTATGCCAACTAAAGGCTGGAAGATAAGCCTTAATATTGTAAATTTCGCTATAAAAGGCGCACTTCCTGCCTTTTTCCCCTGAATTAAAGGGCAGGAGCGCCAAAGATGCAATTTTTCGAATATTGGGGGCCGAAAGGCCAATGATGACATTTTATCAGCTGGTGACCGGCCGGCTATTGTTTCTTCCAGCCATGGTCCGGAGAGGCCATCGGCATAATCTTTAGTTAGCAAATGGAGAAGGAGATTCGCCGCCCAAAAAAGAACTATAACATGTCCGTGCTGGCAATTTATGCCCGCAGCAGAAGCAGCTGGAAAAGGAGCCTAAAGGGAAAGCCGCTTTCCAGCGCCCGGGGAGCGGGGCGCCTGCGAGCAGCCGCTGTGCTCCCTTCCAGGGACGGGGAAACTGAAGAAGATTTAAGGTTTGTCTTTCTTATAAAAAAACAAGCACAAAAGGAAGGAGTTGAAAGCATGTCATTTTCGGATCTGGTGGGTAAAATTAGGCAGCGGGTCAGCGAGGAGGCGGATCCGGCCAAGATTGGCAACCTGAATGCCGTCTTTCAATTCGAACTGACGGGAGATGACGGGGGCACTTTCCATGCCAAGGTTGCCGACGGGAAAGCGGAAGTTGTCGAGGCGGCCCACGATAACCCCAATGTTACCATCATTATGGCCGCGGAAGATTTTCTGAAGCTGGCGGAAGGGAAGCTCAACCCCACCTCAGCTTTTATGTCCGGCAAATTGAAAATCAAGGGGGATATGTCTCTGGCCTTGAAACTGCAGTCCCTCATCGGCTCAGCCAGGCTGTGATCCGGCACTGGGGGGGCTTGCCCCCCCATTTTTATTTATAGATGCCCTTGTTTCCAAAGCTTGGCCGTGCCGGAGCGGCTGGAATTTTTTTAAGGCGGTCCCGGTGCCCGGGGAGGCAGGATATCTTCCGGGTTTATGGAATTAATCATCGGCAGGAAAAACTTTTGAGCGGGTGACCGGGATGAATATCGCCTTTTTCCTCTTGCCTAAAAGAGACGTCGTTTACCTGTCTCTAAACTGCACCATGCGGCAGGCCCTGGAAAAAATGGAGTACCACGGCTATTCCGCCGTTCCCGTGGTGGATGACCAGGGCAAGTATGCCGGGACCCTTACGGAAGGGGACCTGCTCTGGAAAATAAAAAATACCTGCGGGCTGAACCTGGAGAAGACGGAAAAGATTCTGCTCCGGGACCTGCCCCTGCAGAGGCACAATGAGCCGGTAAAGATCAATGCCCAGATCCAGGACCTGCTGTCCCTGGCCATTAACCAGAACTTTGTCCCGGTGGTGGACGATGACGGGGTTTTCATCGGGATTGTCAGGAGAAGGGAGATTATCGGCTACTGTGCCTCCCTGCTGAAGGCTTCCGAAAAAGAAACGGATGCCGCGCCCCCCGGCGGCATTTAAACCCGGGAGAGCCCGGGCTTTATTTTTTCCCCTGGCCTCCCTCCCCTGCCGGCTAGTCCTCTCCCGGCGGGGGAGATTCTTTTTCCGGCCGTCTCCTCTTGCTTCTTCATCGCCCCTCTTCCTTGTGCCAGCGGCAGACCAGGAAGATCACCAGCAGTGCCGTTACCCCCTCGGAGAAGACGGGAGTGATCCAGATCCCCCACTGGCCCCAAAGGGGAGGGAAGATGGCCAAGCCCAGGACGGTGCAAAGCAGCCCCCGGAAGACGGCCACAGCCAGGGAGCTTCCCACTTTCTCCAGGGAGGTGAAGAAGATGGAGCCCACGATCCCCGCCGGCGCCAGCAGCAGGGACCAGCTCATAATCTTGGTAACCTGGACGGCCAGGTCCAGGGCCTGGGGATGTTCGGGGATAAAGAAAGCGGCCAGGGGCTCCGCCTGCCAGTGCAGCAGGAGAAAGAAGAAGCCGGCCACCGCCAGGGAGGCGGCCAGGAGCCGGGCCAGGGCCTCCCGGACCCGAAGGAAGAGACCCGCCCCATGATTGTAGCTCAGTATCGGCTGGGTACCGGTTCCCATTCCCACCACGATCATGATCCCGAAAATCATCAGATATTGAGCCAGGGAGTAGGCGGCCACTCCCAGGGGGCCCACATAATGGAGAATGGACCGGTTAAAGAGGAAGGTGGCCACACCTCCCGCCAGCTCGGTGAAGAATTCCGAGAAGCCGTTGGCCAAAATTATCCAGAGGGTGCCGGACCCTCCTCCCGGGAGGCCAAAGGCGAGTCCCGGCCGCCGGGCGGCGCTTTTTACCAGAAAATAGGCCAGGAAGAAGGCCGCCGCCAGGGATTGGGCAATGCCTGTGGCCAGGGCGGCCCCGGAGATGCCCATGTTTAGAACAAAGAGAAAGTAATAATCCAGGAAGATGTTCAGCAGCGCCGAGAAGGCCATTACCGCCGTGGCCAGGTTGGGGCGGCCGTCGTTGCGCACGGACTGCTCCAGGATGAAAGAGAGGATCATGGGCGCAGCAAAGGGGTAGAGAGCCTGCAGGTACTGGCCGGCATACTCCCCCAGCACTCCGGAAGCCCCCAGCAGGGCGATGATGTCAGGCAGAATGAAGGCGACGGCGGCGCTGCCGGCGATGCCCAGCCCGCCGCCCAGGGCGGCAATCAGCCCCAGAACGCGCCGGGCTTTTTTCGTTTCGCCGGCCCCCAGGAGAACGGCAATCCTGGCGTTGCCTCCGACGCCGATCATAACGGCCAGGCCGATAAAGACGGCGACCACGGGATACAGGATATTGACGGAAGCCAGGGCCTCGGGCCCCAGCCGGCGGCCCACCATGATGCCGTCCACCACCTGGTAGAGGGAGATAAACAGCATGGAGGCTACCGCCGGGAGGGCATTTTTTACGATCAATCCCCCCAGGGGGCGGTTCAAAAAGAATTCCCTGGCCGGATCGGCGGAGGCGGAATCGCGCTCCCTTCCCCGAGGCGGCTCGGGCCGAGTATCTTCGCGGTTTTGGGGATAGTCTTGATCCCGGGGCATCTTTTACTCCAAGATCTTGAACGACTTGCCAGACGGTAATCGTTTTTAATACAATTCCTTATCAGGCTACCACATAAACGCGGAGCATTCAATAGGCAAAGGCAATCATCAAGTTGTCTTCTCCTCCTCAACAGTTCCCCGCGTCTTCCAGGACTTTTTTAATATTACCCTTCCTTTATTGTCAAAAATGCCTCCACTATTCCAGCAAATCCCTTCTCGTATTTATATTTTCTGGCAACCACCTCAAAAAGAAAAAATTTTAAATTCTCATAAGAGGGATTAGAATATATTTGCTGAATAATTATATATGTAAAATATTTCACAAACTCCATAATCAAAATTCGAGGTGTTATTTTATGGTCTACGAAAAGAAGCCATGGCTCAAGTATTATGGCAGCGTCCCCCATGAAATCGATTTTCCCCGGAAGACAATGTACGAGACGGTTGTAGACGCCGTAGCGGAATACCCCGACAGCATTGCTTACGATTTCATGGGCAAAACGGCCACCTACCGAGAATTTAAGGAGCAGATCGACCGCTGCGCCGATGCCTTGGCCAGCCTGGGCCTGAAAAAGGGCGATCGCTTTACCATCTCCATGCCTACCTCGCCCCCGGGAATCATCTGCTTCTATGCTCTCAACAAGCTGGGTGCGGTAGCCAGCATGATCCATCCCCTTTCCACGGAAACGGAAATCGAATTCTACCTCAAGATCAGCAAAAGCAGGTTTGCTTTGACCCTGGACATCTTCTACGATACCTTTAAGAGAGCGGCCGACAAGGCCGGACTGGAGAAGTTGATTATCTCCAAAATGCAGGATTACCTTCCCCTGCCCACCAGGATCGCTTACTGGGCCGCCAAGGGCAGGAAGACTCCTCCCGTCCCCGCCTCCGACAAGGTAATAATGTGGAAGGACCTGGTGATCAAGGGGAAGCACCCCTCGGCTCCCGCGGCGAAGGTGGATCCCGACGAGCTGGCCGTTATTCTCTACAGCGGCGGGACCACGGGTACGCCCAAGGGGATTATGCTCTCCAACTACAACTTTGTCAGCCAGGGGATCATGTGCGCCCAGTGGGTAGGCATGAACCGGGATTACGCCGACATGCTGGCCATGCTGCCCATATTTCACGGCTTCGGCCTGGGGGTTTGCGTCAATGCCGTCCTCATGAACGGGGGGAAAGTGATCCTGGTTCCCCTCTTCGAAGCGGAGATGGCGGCCAAGTTAATGAAAAAGCGGCCCCACTACATCATCGGGGTGCCCACTCTTTTTGAAGCCCTCAACAAAAGCGAGCGCTTTAACAAGGCGGATCTCAGCTGCCTCTACGCCTGCTTCTGCGGTGCCGATACCCTTCCGAAAGTGGTAAAGGATCGCTTTGAAGCCATCGTCAAGCGCCAGGGAGGGAACGTGAAACTCCTGGAGGGATACGGGCTAACGGAGGCGGTAACGGCCATTATGGCCATGCCCATGAACGAGTACCGGGAAGGGAGTATCGGCATTCCTTTCCCCAACATGATGGCCAAGATCGTCAAGCGGGGGACTACGGAAGAGGCGGAACCGGGAGAAGAGGGAGAGATCTGCGTCAGCGGGCCCGCGGTGATGCTGGGGTACCTGGACCAGCCTGAGGAGACGGCGAAAGTGCTGAAAGTGCACGATGACGGGCGCCTCTGGCTGCATACCGGGGATATCGGCACCATGGACGAGGATGGATTCTTCTACTTTAAGCTGCGGGAGAAGCGGATGATCAAGTCGTCGGGGATGAATGTCTACCCCAGCCAGGTGGAAGCCCAGCTCTACAAGCATGATGCCGTGGCCGAAGCCTGCGTCATCGGCGTCCCCGACTTGGACCAGGTGGAACGGGTGAAAGCCTTTGTCGTCCTGAAGCCGGGGATAAAACCCAGCCCGGAGCTGGAAAAGGAGCTCATTGCCCACTGCCGCAAAGACCTGATCAAGTGGAGCTGTCCCCGGGAGATCGAGTTTATCGACGAGCTGCCCAAGACCAGGGTGGGCAAGATCGCCTACAAGGAGCTGGAACAGAGGGAGTTCGAGAGGTTGAAGGCGGAAGGAAAATACTACGGGGAGGCCCGCGGCTAAAAAAGGAGCCCCCGGCAAGGAGCAAAAGGCCCGGTTTCAAAAACCGGGCCATAATTTTGGCTCTTTTGCAGCGGCGGGAACGGCTCCCCGCTGCGGGTAGGCGGCGTGGCTGGACTGCCCGCGGAATACGCCAAGGAGGACCCGCCCGCCCTTAAAGCGGCTCTCCGAGGCGGTGTCAGATCCGGATCCAGCTTTTTTCGATCCCCTTGACCAGGAGGAAGCCGGCGACAAAAGCCACGGCGGGATTCATGGCCAGGGAGAGGGCGGCTACAGCCAGGATGACAAAGAAGTCGCTGCGCTTCTCCATGCCCCGGGCCGCTGCCGCCAGGTCAATCCCGCTGTAAAAAAGGAGGCAGCCCAGGGCGGCTTCGGGAATCAGGGCGAAGATTCCGGCGCCGTCTTTTCCCAGAAACAGCCCCACAGCCAGCAAGAACGCCCCGATGATATAGACGGTGTACCTGGTCCGGCCTCC
>LFRQ01000076.1 GCA_001512835.1 Clostridia bacterium DTU022 | reverse complement strand
CCGTCGGCAAAGGAGGCGTTTAAGGGACTGTGGGTATCCATGATCCCCACCACGTTGGGCCCCACCAGCCGCATGTTGTATTCCCGGCAGATCTCCAGCAGCTCTTTTTCCCGCTTTAAGCCCACCTCGCCGATCTCCTTGAAGCCGGCGGTAATCACCACCAGGAACTTGACCCCGGCCTGGCCGCACTCCCGGGCCACCTGGAGGGAGGGGGCGGCGGGGATGGAGATCACCGCTACGTCCACGGGGCGGCCGATCTCCCCGATGGAAGGATAGCATTGATAGCCGAGAATCTCCTTCTCTTTCGGGTTGATGGGGTAGACCGCACCGCTGTAGCCGCAATTCTTTATATTCTCCACTATAGAGTAACCGATCTTCTCCTTGTTATTGGAGGCGCCGATTACTGCTATAGAGTTGGGTTTGAACAAAGACTGCAAGCTGGACAATTGAGTCACACTCCTTCTGCTTCTACCTGTGGTACTGGTTGTCTTCGACCCCAGTAGTTAAAGCTTTAATTCTTGCTGCTTCTAATCTAATCCTGCGAGAAAAAATTGCGACTCTATGGAAGAATGAAGTTGATATATAAAGCTAATTGAAAATATTTGGCCGAAATTTGGTTTTTGGAGAGATAGAACCCGCCCCTTCATTCTATTTGCCTTCATCTTGTAATATAGTTAGATAACGAAAATTATTGTTGCTTCTCTCCGGGCGCCAGGCCGCTTTCGGACACGGCTTTCTTTTTCTTCCGGCATCAACTAAAATGGGAATTGCCAAGGGCAGGGCGGGCAAAATGGCGAGCCGGCAATTGGGGGAGGGCGCCGGCGGGCGAGTGTAAAAAAGTTGACAAAGTTGACGTGCCTGGCACCAAAGAAAAAAGGATTTGGCAAAGTTTTTGACGAAATGAAGGGTACTAATTTTCTCACCATGCCGTTATAAAGCCGACTTGGAACATGGAGCCATAATCCCGATCCCGTCCCCATGCCCCGCTTTTAAAGTACTCGCTGCAGATCAATCTTGGACCAGGAAAGACATAATATTTACTGGTGGGGTAATACATACTGATGATCCCGAGGTGAGCAGATGGATACCGGTTTTCAATCCAAGGCCTTGGAAGCCAACCTGGCCTTGACCAAGCAGATACAGCCGGAGCTTCCGGAGAAACACCGCTGGTTCGTTTCCCTGTCCGCGTCGTACTGGGGCATTAACAAGCGCACGGAAGAGTTTCTAAAAGAGCTGAACCACCCGTACCCCAACTATGCCTATATCATAGAAAATCTGCATACCATCAGCCTGACGGATCTTTGGCTCTACAGCTCCATCGATGAATCCGAAGAGGCTCTTTTATTCCTGGTGGGCATCTTTGAGGAACTGCAGAACAAGGAGCTGGAGGAGAAGCTGCAGGAGCAGCTGGTCAAAACCCTGTTCAAGCTCATCGACCGGCTGGTAAATGAGGGCAGCTACCCCCACCGGGTGATTTGGAAATGCCTGGAGTTAATAGAAGAAGGGATGGCCCGCTGGGAGGAGATTTACCTGCGCAACTCCGGGTACTTCAAGATGTACCTGGCCAAGGCGGCGGCCGTCCCGGAATTTAGCGCCGAGATCTGCCGGCTGACCAAGACCGTTCTCCTGAAAAGCTGCCGCTATTGGGAGGAGACTACCAATACCGAAGCCTGGTTCGAGAGCAAGGCGGAGCTGTTCCAGCCCATCTACGAAGAAAAGCTCAAGTTGATCGGCAAGGATTTTTTTGCCGGCCTGGCCGCCCGGATCCAGGCCTCCAGGGATTGGCCGGAAATTGAGTCCAACCTCTTTTTCAATGATATCGCCAACCATTTCCGTCATTTCAGCGAAGAGTTTGAGCTTTCTCTGGAGAAGATCTATTATCTCCTCTTCCTGCTGCACCTTCCGGGGATGGTGCAGTTGAAAAACCACCTGCTCTATGATTTGAACCGGCAGCTCAAGGCGGTCCTGGCGGAGTTGCACGGCGAAGAAGCCTATACCTTTATGGACATGATCTTCAACCTCTTCAACGAGCTCAAGGTTCAACATACGGGCACCATCCTGGACTGTCTTTTTACCCTGGGGAAGGAGATCGCCGGTACCGGCAGCCAGGCGCTGATCTCCTACTACATGGATAAGCTCATTGGCTTTGGCTTTATTTACCCCGGGGAGATCGAGATTACCAGCGACTGGGAGACCCGGGTCAATCCCTACCACGTGAAAAACATTCGCATCTGGCTGGACCTGATCGAGACTTCTCCCTACCAGTTCAAGAAGCTGCTTTCGGCCCTGGTGGTCAACCTCAAGCTGGGCGGCATCTTTATCTCCGATACCGACCTCTTCCAGCGGGATATTACCAAGCTGCTGAACTCCGACATCGAGCCGGTATACAAGCAGATCAAGCAGTTGGCCCGGATTTTCCCCGTTTACTATAACGAGATTGGAGCCGAGGGAAAGCTGCGGGACGTTAGTACGGCCATGGATGAAGTAGTGGGGCGGCAGGATAGGCTTATTCACTACGTCCGGAAGCAGATCCATGCGGAAAGCAACAACACCCACATCGAGCTGGTCCGGCGGGTGGCCGAATTCTGGTACAGCGGGGACCTGGAGCTGCTAAGCAAGATTGTCCCCCGGGACGTCCTGGAAGCCGTCGATGTGCGGGGGAAGTATTTCGTGGGCGTCAACAATTTAATGCGGGCCGTTTGCAGGCATTTCAAGGTGGACTGCCGGGAGCTGCTGCAGCTGCCCGAGGAAGAGGTGGCCCGCTTTGTCCGGAATTATAAAGGAGCCGACGAGACGGACCGCAAGAGGCTGAACTACCTTCTGCAGCTGTACCAGCTTCTGCTGGATAAGTATTCCCTGCAGACCAAGGATATTATCTCCTTTTTAAAGCGCAGCCGCTTCTTCTCGACAAAGGAGATCGAGCAGCTCAAGGATTTGCTGGACCAGAACCGGTATCGGGAGGCCCTGGAGCAGGTTTACAGCTTCCA
>LFRQ01000025.1 GCA_001512835.1 Clostridia bacterium DTU022 | reverse complement strand
CTCTATTCTTCTACGGCTCCGAGACGGTGGCCCGGATTCCCAATCGCCCCTCCCCCGAGCAGATGGAGCAGCTTACAAAAGGGTAAGGGCGCCTTTTCTTGACGATAAACGAGCCGGTCTCCGGGACCGGCTCGCCTATTGACAGCTTAAATTTTGCCAATATTACGACTTTTGATCGGGGTGCCTTGCGCCGGTTCCTGGAGCCAGTGAGTTCCGGCGGGGAACTCCGTCAAAGCAGCGCTGAAGGCCCTAGGATTGGACGAGCCGGGCCAATCGGCGCCTGAGGAGCCGGGAGACGGCCCCGGCAGCCGGGGCTTAGAGTCCGAGGGAGGGCAGCCCCGGCAAAGCAATAGCTGAAGAGCGGAGGGGAAGATGCTCCCGGAACGCCAATAAATGCCTAAAGTGGGAAAGGAAGGAAAGACGGGAAAAGCTGTTTCCTAAAGGCAGACCCGGAGACGGTCCCGGCAAGCCAAATACAAAGCCCGGAGGAGGAGTTGACCCCGGAATAGGAGGAGGAGATGCCATGAGCGACGCCAAAAACTACGTGGTAATTTCCCAGGCCAGGCCGATGAATTACCGGAGAGACTACGTTTCCTTGCCGGCCAACTATGGGACCGACCAGTACTACCGGCGGGAAGATGTACGCAGCATCATTGAACTGGTGGAGCAGAACCTTTCCCTGCTGGACGAGAAAACCGGCTTTAC
>LFRQ01000084.1:11283-12825 GCA_001512835.1 Clostridia bacterium DTU022 | reverse complement strand
GTACTTTAAACGCTCAATGAGCTGCTCCCGCCGGCCTTGGTCCAAATTGGCCAGGTGAAACAAGCCCGACCCCCCCGGAATAATCTTTATGTCCAGGGGCCCCCGAAGGATCACCTCTTCCAAGGTCTTGGTCCCGTTAAGGACATCCTCGATGGTATATTCGGGGACAACCCTTAAAAGGACATCCACATTGGCCAGGCCCAAATCAGCGTCAAGGATAATGACCTGGTTGCCCCACTGGGCCAGCAGTATGGACATGTTAACCACCAGGTTGGTTTTCCCGACGCCCCCTTTGCCGCTGGCCACGGCAACTACCCGGCAGTCGCTCTGCTCCCGGCTTTTGGGTTCCACGCTTCCCATGGAGATACGGCGCAGCTTTTCCGCTTGATCGAACATCAATCTTTCACTCCAATCAGCAGCGACGGAACATCCACCTCCGATGGGAACTTCAAGTCATCAGGCACATTCTGGCCGTCCGTCAAGTAGGTTAGCGGGGCTTCCGACGCGTAAACAGCATTGAGAACAGCACCAAAACACTTGGTCTCGTCCAGCTTGGTCAGCACCAGGCGGTTGTAATCCAGCTTCTTAAAGCTTTCCGCAATGTACTTGATGTCCTGCCAGCGAGTAGTAGCGCTGATGGTCAGCAGGATATCCGCCGGCTTCAGGTGGCTGATATAGCTGCCCAGCTCGTTAATTTGAACGATATTTCCTGTTCCCCGGCCGGCCGTGTCCACCAGGATGCGTTCGCACTGTTCCAGGCGGCGCAAAGCCGGGCCTACGTCCCGGGGAGACATGACCACCTCCAGGGGAAGATCCACTATCTCGGCGTAGGTGCGCAGCTGTTCCACCGCCCCGATGCGGTAGTGATCCACGGTGATCAGCCCCACCTTTTCCCGCTGGTAGATGGAATAGTGGGCGGCCAGCTTCGCCAGGGTTGTTGTCTTCCCCACGCCCGTAGGCCCGATAAAGACTTGCAAACGGCTTGGCTTCTCCTGGCAGATCCTTACCCGCTTGGCCACCATTTTTTGCAGGATCAAAGCCATGATCTCCCTGGTCAGCTGCACCTCTCCCTGCAGTTTCAAGCGGATCTCTTCAAAAATATCTTCCAGGAGTTCCGGGGCCAGGTCATGCTGCTCCAGGTGCCTCTTCCAGTAAAGCACATGCTCGTTCTCCCCTTCTTCCGCCGATTCCTCCCCCTTGAGAACCAGGCGGTGGACCAGGCTTTTCAGCTGGGTCAGCTCCTGCATCACGTGATCGGTCCCAAAAGTGCTATCGGGAGTGGAGGCAGGGGTAGTATCATCCTCGACAGCGGCCATAATCTCCAGCTGGCGCGGCATAAAGAATCCTCGGAACCCCCGGCGCCGTACCTTGCGGCTGTGCAAAATGATGGCTTCGGGGCCCAGTTCCTCTTTGATCTGCTGCAGCCCTTCCCTCATGGTCCGGGCATAATACTTCCTAATTTTCATGATCCGTTATCACCCCCACCGCTTCAACCCTGATCTCGGGTAAAATTTCGCTGATGGAAACCACGGCCACCTGGGG
>LFRQ01000084.1:9223-11177 GCA_001512835.1 Clostridia bacterium DTU022 | reverse complement strand
ATTACCTTCAGTTCCCCGCTCCCGCCCGTATACAGGTTGGTTATCGTCCGGCTCAAGGACTGCCGCACCGACTCCGTCAAGAGGACATGGTCCTTGGTCAACCGCCCGTGGTCGGCCAAAGTCTCCAGAATGGTAACCAGGTCATGGACCGGAATACTCTCCTTGAGCAAGTTTTGCAGCACTTTTTGGATATCGCCTACCGACAGAATGTCGGGGACCAGCTCTTCCACCACGGCGGGATGGTTCTCCTTAACCATATCCAGGAGATCCTTCACCGTCTGGCGCCCCAGCAGCTCGTGGGCGTTGCTTTTGATTACCTCCGTCAAATGGGTAATCAGCACCGTCGCCGCGTCTACCACGGTGCAATTCAGCATCTCGGCCTTCTCCTTATCCTCCGCCTTGATCCACAAAGCCGGCAAGCCAAAAGTAGGTTCCCTGGTGGGGATGCCCTCCAGTTCCGCGGGGGGCTCCCCTTCAGGATTCAAGGCCAGGAAGTAGCCCGGCCGGAGATCGCCCCGGGCGATCTCATTGCCTTTCATCTTGATGACATACTCGTTGGGCGAGAGCTGGAGATTGTCCCGGATGCGAATGGGTTGCACGATGATCCCCAGCTCGTTTACGGCCCGGCGGCGCGCCGCCGTAATCCGCTCCAGGAGGCTGCCCCCCTCCCCGGGATCCGTCAGAGGAACCAGGTTGTAGCCGATCTCGATCTCCAGCAGCTCCACTTTAACCAGGGACCGGAAATCCTCGGGCTCCTGCACCCGGCTAACCTCCGCCCTGGTCCGCTCCACCTCCAGCTGCACCTTCTGCCTCTCTTCCCGGATCAGGCTGTAAGAAAGAAGCCCGCAAGCCGCCGCCAGGATGAAAAAGGGGAAGGCCGGGATTCCGGGAACAAGCCCCAAGATAAAGAGCAGCACCGCCGTGATGAAAATGACCCTGGGAAAAGCGGTCATCTGCCGGCTAAACTCTTCCCCAAAGGGGGCCTCCGCCGTGGAGCGGGTAACCAGCATGCCGGCGGCGACGGAGACCATCAGGGCCGGGATCTGGGCCACCAGGCCGTCGCCCACCGTTAAAATGGTATAGACCTGGGTGGCCTGATCAAAACTCATTCCCCGCTGCAAGACGCCGATGGCCAGGCCGCCCAAGATATTGATCAGGACAATGACGATCCCGGCGATGGCGTCGCCGCGCACAAACTTGCTGGCACCGTCCATGGCCCCGTAAAAATCGGCCTCCTTCTGCAGCTCCTTGCGCCGGGCCCTGGCCGTATCCTCGTCGATAAGGCCGGAATTGAGGTCGGCATCGATGCTCATCTGCTTCCCCGGCAGAGCATCCAGGGTGAAGCGGGCGGCCACCTCGGCGATTCGCCCCGCCCCGTTGGTGATCACCACAAACTGCACCACGGTAATGATGACAAAGATAACCAGGCCGACTACAAAATTGTTCCCCACCACGATCTTGCCGAAAGCGTCGATCACCTTTCCGGCATCGGCGTTGGTGAGGATCAGGCGAGTGGAAGAGATATTCAGCGCCAGGCGGAAGAGGGTGGCCGTCAGCAGCAGGGAGGGGAAGATGCTCAGATGCCGGGTATCGCTGATAAAGAGGGTGGTCAGCAGGATGATCAGGGAGAAAGTAATATTCAGAGTCAGCAGGATGTCCAGGACCTCCTTGGGGACGGGAACGATAATGATGGCCACGACGATTACGAAAGCCACCGCCGCCAGAATATCCATGTTGCGGCTTAACGCTCCCCGGAAAAGCAGGTTTACTCCCGTGCGCTGCGGAGCCACCGGACATCCTCCTTTGCCAATTTAAAACTTCTTCTCCCGATTCCTATAGATCAGAGCCAGGATCTCGGCCACGGCCTGATACAGTTCCACAGGGATCTCGCTCCCCACTTCGCAATGCATCCAGATCATCTGGGCTACCGGCGGGTTTTCCACAATCTCTATCT
>LFRQ01000084.1:7559-9137 GCA_001512835.1 Clostridia bacterium DTU022 | reverse complement strand
ACCTCCTGCAGCATGCGCCGGCGGGCTATGGCCCGCTGTCTCTCCCTGATCCGGGAGCGGACCAGGGGGTCCCCTTCCAGGTGCTTCAGCTCTTCCTTTACTTCCCGGACGGTCATGCGCATGCTCTTCTGATGTTCATAGCGCTGGTAAAGGTAATCCATCAGGGCCAGGCCGAGAAATACCAGCCCCACCACCAGACCCAGCCGCGCCATGGTCTCCCAGAACACCCTGGCCCCCAGAGCCGCCGGCTGATTAATCAGGACCATGAGCCGGTCCAGGTCGCTGCGGACCAGGAAAAAGGTCGTCGCTCCGATAATAATCACTTTGATTATAGCCTTGACCAGCTCAAACAGGGCCCGGCGGGAGAATATTCGCTTCAACCCCTCCACAGGGTTAAGCCGGTTCAGCTGGGGCGAAATATGAGCGCCGGTAAAGACAAAACCCACCTGGGCCAAATTGGAAACCAGCCCGATCCCCAGGGCCACCACAAAAACCGGCCCGGCAATGCCCAGAAAGTGCCGGTAAGCCAGAGAAGTCACCCCGCTCTGGTTTAAGCCGGCGGCCGATTGGATGAAAAGATCTCCCAGGTAAGCCTGCATCATCTCCATAAAGCTGCCATAGGCGGCCTTGCCGGCAACCATGAAGAGCAGGGCCATCCCCAGCATATTCAGCGCCGAGTTCAACTCGATGCTTTTAAAAACCTGCCCTCTCCGACGGGCTTCCCTTAGGCGATGCGGCGTCGGCTCCTCGGTTTTGTCGCCTTCGTCGGCAAAAAGCTGCAGGTTCCAGTTCCTTAACCGGGTCTCCTCCATATCAGAACCATCCTTGCATGAAATCATAGAGCTGCGTGCTAAAGTTATCCATCAGCGACTCGAAGGCTCCGCCCATGAAAGGCAGCAGGATAGCCACCAGAACCATGGATAGGGCTATTTTCAAGGGCAGCCCCTCAATAAATACGTGAATCTGGGGGACGGTCTTGGCCAGCAGCCCCAGGGCAAAGTCCACCAGCAGCAGCACCAGGATTACCGGTGCGCTTAGCTGGAAGGCCAGGACAAAGATATCGCCAAAGATCCGGACCAGCCCTCCCGTCAGCTCTGCTTTAAAAAGACCGGTACCCAGGGGTATAAGGTTAAAACTGTCCGCCGCCGCCTTCAACAGGTAATGATGGCCGTTTACGGTCAGGTAAAAGATTAGGGCCACCAGGTAATAAAGCTGTCCCGTTAAGGTTACTTGATTGCCAAACTGGGGATTAAATTCCCCCGCCATTAACAAGCCCGCTTTTAAATCGATGAACTGGCCGGCCGCCAGGAAAAGGGAAAAGAAGAGCATCACCAGGTAGCCCAGGGTCAGCCCGGTCAGTGCCTCTTTTAGGATGACGCCAACCGCCTCCACTCCCCCTGTCGGGTAATAATAGTCGCCCTCCCCCAGGGAGGCGAATATGAGCAAGGCCAGGATCATGGCCAGCCAGATTCTCACCAGCACCGGCACCCCGCGCCAGTTGAAGAAGGGAAAGAAGAAGACAATCCCGATCATCCGGGCCAGCACCTGCAGGTAAACCATCCATGTCTCCAGGGACAA
>LFRQ01000084.1:0-7509 GCA_001512835.1 Clostridia bacterium DTU022 | reverse complement strand
ATGGCCAGGAGAACGGCGATAATTTTGGGGACAAAGGCCAGGGTGGGTTCCTGGATCTGGGTCGTGGCCATAATCAGGCTAATGACCAGCCCTACGATCAGCCCCGAACCCAAAATCGGAGCCACCATAAACAGCGTTACGGTGATCGCCTCGCGGACAACATATAAGACTGTCTCCGGCTGCATGGCCTAAACCCCTTCCCCCTCAGGCAAAGCTCTCCACCAGGGACTTTACCACCAGGTGCCAGCCGTCCACCATGACAAACAGCAAAATTTTGAAGGGCAGCGAGACTACCACCGGGGGCAGCATAAACATGCCCATGGACATCAGGGTGCTGGCGACCACCATATCGATAATCAAGAAAGGTATAAACAACATAAAGCCCATTTGGAAAGCCGTTTTCAGTTCGCTAATCACATAAGCGGGGATCAGAACCCGCATGGGCACGTCTTCTTTCCCTTCCGGGGTCTCCATCCCGGAGATATTTACAAACAAGGCCAGGTCTTTCTCCCTGGTATGGTAAAACATAAATTCCCTTAAGGGCTCCGCCCCCTTGGAGAGGGCTTCCTCCTGGGAAATCTCCCCAGCCAGGTAAGGCTGAAGCGCCTCTTCGTTTATTTGCGTCAGCACCGGCGACATCACGAAAAAAGTCAGGAAAAGAGCCAAACCGACCACCACCTGGTTGGGCGGCACCTGCTGGGTGGCCAGGGCGTTCCTCAGGAAGGCCAGGACCACCACAATGCGCACAAAGCAGGTCATCAGCAAAAGGATCGCCGGGGCCAGGCTCAACAAGGCCAGCAGCAGGAGCAACTGCAGAAAGCCGACGATCTCCCCCGGTTCTTCGCCGCTCCCGATGCGCACTTCCAACCCGGGAATTTGGAAGGGCTGGGCCTCCGCTGCCGGAACAGCAGTGTTGAGCACAACCAGGACCAGGAGCAGAGCTGCTAAAACCGGACCGGCCTTCCGGATCCCCAGCGCTCTCATCCTTCTTCTCCCGGCAATCAACGGTTCTTCAACCGGCTCAACAGACCGGCAAAAGAGCGCCGGGAAGAAAGTTCAGCTGCCGGATAGTCTTTTAATTTCGTTAGCATCTCCGCATCAAGCTCCTTAAGCAGAGTAATGCTCCCCTGGGCAACGCCCACCAGCAGGAGGATCTCCTCCAGCTTTACCAGGATCAGGGCGCTGCTGCCCCGGGAATCCAGGGGGATGCGCTGGACAATTTCCACCAGGCCGCGGCCGGCACCGGGAACAAGAGCCCTAAGTCCGAAGCGCACGGTCAGATAGATGAGCAGGATGATGACGACCAGGGCGCCCAGCATCTTCAACAGCATGAGATATTCTTCCAAACCGCCGCCTCCTAATCTTTCTGCTCGGAATCGCTGATAAAGGCAGTAATCCGCACCCCGAACCGGTCGTTGATTACCACCACCTCTCCGTAAGCCAGGGGCACCTCATTGGCCAGCAGGACAACGCTCTCGTCGGCCAGCTTGTCCAGCTTGATCAGGGAACCCTGCTCCAGCTTAATCAAATCCCGCACTTTGAGCTGGGTTTTCCCCAGCTCGGCGCTGAGGGTAACGGGCACCTTTTCAAAGCTCCTGATGGAGGTCAGCCTTTCTCCGCCGCCGGCCGGCGGGGTTAAAGGGCAGAACTCCACTTTTTCCACGGTGGGTCCCTTGGCTTGAGCCCCTCCGGGCCGTCCCTTCTCCGGGCCTGCCCGGCGGATATTAAATTGTTGTTCTTTTTTCCCTTCGCCGCCGCTCACGGTGCCCTCCTCCTTACTGAATTAAAAAGGTGTCAAAATAGATGTCCCTAATGGCGCCCCCATTTAACAGCTTGTTTAACGCGGCCTTCATCTCTTCGGCCAGAGCCTCCATCCCCCCCGGCTCTTGCAACTGCGCCACTTTTTTGCTGCGCAGCAGGGCAATAATGGTGGAGCGGATCTCCGTCTCCCGGCGGGTGATCTCTTTGTTAAGCTTCTTATCGTCAAAAGCCAGGCAGATGGTTGTCTGAAGGTAGCGCCTTCCGCCGGCATCGGCCAGGTTAACCGTAAATTCCCGCAAGGGGACCACATATGCGGCCTCATTTTCGGAAATTGCCTGCCCAAAATACTCCTGGTAGAGGGCCATCAGGGGCTTGCGAAACAGGAAGCCGCAGGCTACCGCCGCCAGCAGCAGCACCGGTATGAGAATTAGCAGCAGCTTTTTCCGCCGGCTCCCCTGGGCCTTTTCATTGGTCTCTTGAACCTCTTGCTCTGTCTTGGCAACCACTGGATCACAACCTTTCCCCAACCCTTGTCAAGATGGCGGCACCAAATAGCGGCATCGCTTTTTAATCCACAACGGTGATGACAAAGCTCACCCGGCGGTTCCTGGCCCGCCCCTCGGCGGTATCATTGGAGGCGATAGGCCGGAATTCGCCGTAGCCGGTGGCGATAAAGCGTTTCGCGTCCAGGCCCCGCTCTTCCACCAGGTAGCGGGTAACCCGCACCGCCCTTACCACCGAGAGTTCCCAGTTGGAGGGAAACTCCCGGGTGCTGATGGGCAGGTTGCAGGTATGGCCTTCCACGATAACGGTGTAGGGCAAATCCCGGAAAAACCCGGCGAGTTTATCTAGTATTGCGATGGCCTCCGCCTTTAAGTCGGCCTTGCCCCGGTCAAAAAACACCTGGTCGGGGAGCTCCATGATCACCGACCACTCCTCCCGGCGCGTAGAGACCTGTTCCTCCAGGCCGGCTTCTTCTAAAAAAATAATTACCTTGCTCTCCAGTTCCTTGGCTTCGGCCAGCTTCTCCCGCAGCTCTTCCTCCTCCTGGTCCTCTCCTTTGGGAAGCTCTTCCTCCAGGGTAGGCGGCGGGCTTACGGGGCTGCTGATAATGGACTGGTAGCCCAGAGAAAGCTGGATGGAGCGGAGTATTTCCCGGAAGCGATCCACGTCGATAGAAGCAAAAGAAAAGAGCAAAACAAAAAAACAGAGCAGCAAGGTAACCATATCGGAGTAAGTGGTCATCCAAGGCGGGCTGGACATATCGGTGCCCTTCATTTTGCGGCCGCTTCGCTGCCTAGACATCCACCGTTACCTCCTTAACTTTTCCGCTGTACTCGCTGCTTTCTTCCAGGGCCTCCCGCTCCGCCGGGGCGAGATATACTTTAAGCTGTTCCTGCAGCAAGCGCGGGTTAATCCCCTGCTGCAAGGCCAGCAAAGCGTCGACGATCATCTCTTTGCGCCGGACCTCCTGGGCGCTGTAGATGGATAACTTGTTAGCCAGGGGGATAAAAATCAGGTAGGCCATAAGCACCCCGTAAAAAGTGGTTAACAGGGCGATGGCCATGCCCGGCCCGATCTTGGTAGAATCCTCCATGTACGCCAGCATCATCACCAAGCCGATGAGGGTTCCCAGCATGCCAAAGGCAGGAGTCAGCATCCCCCAGGTGCGGTAAAGATTTTGCCCCAGCTCATGACGCGCTTCCATGGCATCGATTTCGGTGTTCAGGATATGCCGGATCATATCCGGTTCAAAACCGTCGATAACCATCTGGAGACCGTTCCGGGTAAAGGGGTCCTGGATATTATCCAGTTCCGTCTCCAGGTAGAGCAACCCCTCTTTGCGGGCTTTCCGGGCCAGGTTCACAAACCTTTCATTGATTACCGTTATGTCTTCATCCTGGCGGACAAAGGCCTGCTTGGTTACCCGGAAAACCACCTTGATGTCCTCAAAGCGAAAACTGACCAGCAGGGCGCCGAAAGAACCGCCCAGGGTGATCATGAGGCCCGACGGGTCCCAGAATGCCTTCAGCGTCCCCTGGGTCGAGATCCCCACGACGACCAGGGCCAACCCGATTACGATGCCTAGAATGGTCATGGTATCGATACGCTTCATAGCACACTCCAATCTAGCCGGAGGGGCAAAGCCCCTCCGGCTTTTTAGAACCTATCGCTTCATATTAATTACTTCCACCAGTATCTCATCGGAGGTGGTGATTACCCTGGTATTGGCCTGGAAAGCCCGGCTGGCGGTAATCAGTTCCGTAAATTCATAGGAGAGGTCGGCGTTGGACATCTCCAGGGAAAAGGACCGGATCAGCCCCCGGCCTTCCTGCCCGGGCAGCCCGATCCGGGGTTCACCGGAGTTGGCGGAGGCGCTGTAGAGATTTCCGCCCTCCTGGATCAAGCCCTCCGGGTTGGGGAAGCTGGCCAGGGCAATCTGTCCCAGCACCTCCATCATGCCGTTGGTATAGGAACCGATGATGGTTCCGTCCTGGCTGATGGAGAAGGAGACCAACTCTCCCGCCGCAAAACCGTCCTGGTGGGACAACAGGAGGTTGCTTAGGCCGGCCACCTGGGTGGTGTTCCTAAACTGCAGCTGGATATCCAGGGGCTCCGCCCCTTCGGGCAAGTAGGAGAGGTTGGTGATGGTGGAGTTCTCCAGGTCCAGGGCTCCCTGCTCGGTATACTGCAAGATGCCGGTACCGATGGTCTCATTGCCTTCGGGCAATACCACCTCCACCGTGTAGCTCCACCGGTTGGGATCCGCTTCCTTGGTAAAGGTATACTGCACTACGTAATGCCGGCCCAGGGAGTCGAAAATATAATCCTCGAAGGACCAGCTCTCCCCGGGCTCGTAGCGCACATCCAAGTTTCCCTGGAAATTAAGGGTGGTCGTCGGCTTGGCCACCATCCGTTCTCCCAGGGGGATATTGATGGGAGCCAGATCCATGCCATCCCAGACCATTAGCTTGAGGCCGCTGACATTGACCAGTTCACCGGTGGCATCCCGGGAAAAGGAACCGTCCCGGGTGTAGTACAGCTCCAGGCCGTCGGAGACGATAAAATAGCCCATTCCCTCGATGGCCAGGTCGGTTTCCCGGTCCGAAGGCTGCAGCGTGCCCTGGGCATGGTTGGTGATGATGGAGGAGACCCTTACCCCCATGCCGACCTGGGAAGGGTTGACCCCACCCCGGTCCGCTGTGGGGGCCGCGGCTCCCCGGGTCATCTGGCTTAGCAGCGTATCAAAGCGGATCTGGGAATTTTTGAAGGCTACCGTGTTGACGTTGGCAATATTGTTGCCAATGACATCCATCTTGGTTTGGAAGCATCTCAAGCCGGATACGGCGGTACTTAACGCTTTAATCATCTTTTGACCTCCTTTACCTTGGTAGTCCCGGTTCCAGTGCGGCGCCCCGCTTCAGCCGTTCCACGGGGCAAGGCTTCCTACAGGAGGTCCGGCCTTACTTAATGATTACCGCACTGTCAATCCCGGTAAAAACGTGCTCCTTGGCTCCGCTCTTATCCATGGCCGTGATAATGGTCCGGCTGGGAATATTGGCCAGCAGGGCCACATCGCCGTACAGCAGGAGGGAGGAACGGGCTCCCTTGCTGCCCGCCTGGCTTACCGCCTCGGATATCTTGAGCAGATCCTCCGCCTTCAGATTAATCTTCCGGCGTTCCATTCTCTCCTGAGCATGCGCCGAGATCACCAGTCCCTGCTTCTTGCGGGCGCTCTCCAGGATCTGGTCAAAGGAGAGCCCCTGGGAAGGCGCCGCCGCCGGACCTTTGGAAGCGACGGTTGATGGTGGTGATACGGGCGTTGTTTTACCGATGCCGCTGACCATGGCTACTCCTCTCCTTCTACGGCAACCACTTTCCGCAGGGGAAACTCCCGCCCATCAATGGTGAGATAGGGTTGGCTGGAATAAAAGTTTACGGCGGTTACCTTTCCCCGGACTGGCTGCCCCTGGTCATCCAGCACTTCCACCGTCCGATTCAGCAAACCCAGGGCCCGGCCGTTTTCGGAAAGCTGCTCGGACCGCTCCACCGTTTGCTGCAGCTTGACCAGCTGTTCCATCAGGGAAAAGAGGGTTAACTGGGTAATCATCTGCCCTGTATCCTGGGTACCCCCGCTCAAGGGATCCTGGTAGCGCAGCTGGGTTACCAGCAGCTGCAGGAAGAGGTCCTGTCCCAGCTCCTGGCTCCGATTGGACTCCGTACTCGTGGACTGTACGGCCCGGGTATTGCTATAGGGGGAAACCCCGTTAACGACAGTCATCTCCTCACTCCTTCTAAGCCCAGAATTCGATGCCGCTCCCCGTCAGGTCGCCGAAGCGGTATACTTCTGTGGGCCCCGGCATTCCGGCTGCTTCTTTTCCTCCTTCACCGCCGGGCACCTGGAATCCCCAGACCCGATCCGGAAAACCGCTGCTGCGATGGAAGCGGCCTCCCTGGTCCAGGAACTGGTCGGCAGTAAAGATGTCGATCCGGTCCACGGCCAGGTTTAGCTGTTGAAACCGCTGCTTCAACTCGGCCAGGCCGGCTTCGAAGATTTCCCTGACCAGGGCGCCTTCGGTGACAATCTCTACCGCCATCTTGCCCCGCTTGGCGGCTACGGAGATGATCACCTCTCCCAGCTCGGGAGGGTTCAGCTGAAGCCTGATCTCCGCCGGGAAAGAGCCCTTTTCCGGCAAATAGGCAAGCCTGGCATTAAGCTGTTCCAGTACGCTCTGCTTCAACTGGCTAACCGCCGCGGAGCGGTTTTCGCCGGCCCCCTGTTGCCAGGGCCAGGATACTGCCCCGGTCTGGCTGCTCCCTGCGGGCGCCGCGAAAACCGGCCTTCCGGGCGGGCCAAACTCCGGCCTCCCTTCCATCTCCTCCGCCAGCCCGGCGCGGATCTCCTTGCCGAGTACCGGAGAGCCGAGCTTTCCCGCCACCCTTTCCGGGGGGGGCGGCCAAGCGGCTTCCGCAGCCGGAGGCGGGTCCGGCGACCGGGCATTTTCCGTCACCGGGGACTGAACCGGTGGCCGGGTATCCTCCGCAGCCTGGGACGAGGTCCAGGGCGGGGCAGTTTTCGCCACCGCTGCCGGAGCCGGCGCTCGGGTGCCTTCCGCCATCGCTTCCGGGCTGGGCATCCGGGCCGCTTCCGCAGCCGGAGACGAAACCGGTTTAAACTGCCTCCCGGCAGCTTCCGGGACCCCTTCACCTTCCCCGGAAAGAGGCGGAGCCACCGCCGCAGCAAAGGGTTTAACGGCTGCCTCCTCCTGGGGCAAGCCCGGAGCTGCAGAAGACGCCGGGGAAGCGTCGACTTCCCCCTCCCCTGTCAGGGCCGGCTCCATTCCTTTAAGGCTGTCCTGGAACGGGCCGCCGGGAAAAGCCAAGCCTCCCGGAATCAAGATGCCCTCCGGGGGGCGGGGCGCTCCCGTCGCCGCTCCGTTATCCCCTGCCGGGGCGGCCCCCGGTGCGGCCTCTGTGCCCTGGGGAACGAAGCCGAAAGCAGCCGGTTCCGGAGCGGCCAGGTCGTCGGGGTTTTTGTCCTCAGAGACTTCTCCCTGGGAAACCCCCGCCATCATCAGGGAGGCATCCAGCTCCAGGCGGAGCAGCAGCTCTGCCAGGCAGGCGGAGAAGTCTTCGCCGCCTTCCCTGGACGCTGGAAGCGGGCTTTGCTCCCCGGCGACGATTCTTTGCACCTCGGGACCGGCCATGCTAACCTCCATTGGATCACCTCCTTTCTCCCGGCTAAAT
>LFRQ01000029.1:495-1600 GCA_001512835.1 Clostridia bacterium DTU022 | reverse complement strand
ACTTCCATAGGGGCGGTGGACGTCCCCATTTATGCCACCAATTCTTCCCAGGAGGCCGAATACATCCTGGTCAATTCGGACTCCAAGCTTTGCTTTGTCGGCTGCTCCGAGCAGCTGGAGCGCGTTCTTGCCGTCAGGGAGAGGCTTCCCCTGGTAGAGGAATTCATTTTGTTTGATGATCAAGACGCCGGTGTGGAAGGCGTAAAAACGCTGCAGCAAGCTTTAAAGGAGGGAGAGGCCGTTTCTAGGGAGGAGGAATTACTCTCCCGGCTGGAATCGCTTCAGCCCGGCGACCTTTCCACCATCATCTATACTTCCGGGACCACGGGGGACCCCAAGGGAGTAATGCTTACCCATGGCAACCTCTATTCCAATGTGGTGAACACCCTGCACGGGATGCATGACCGGAAGACCGGCGAGTTTCTTCTTTCGGAAAAGGATATTTTTCTCTCCTTCCTTCCCCTTTCCCACTCCTTCGAGCGGACGACGGGATTTCATGGCGCGGTCTACCTGGGGGCCAAGACCGCCTTTGCCACAAGCATACAAACGGTCATGGAGGATTTTGTCGCCGTCAGGCCCACCATTATTATCTGCGTGCCGCGCATCTACGAAAAGATCCACGCCGCCATTTTATCCAAATTAGGCAGCGCTTCGGCGGTTAGGAAGATGATGTTTGCCTTTGCCATGAAACAGGCCGACAAGAACCTGCACAAGATCTGCCTCGACCAGGAGATCACCAGCCCCGCTTACAAGCTGGCCGACAAGCTGGTCTTCTCCAAGCTGAAAGCGGTCCTGGGCATGGACCGGCTCCGCTATGCCATATCGGGAGGGGCGCCCCTTTCCGTGAGCGACGCCGAATTCTTTATCGGGATGGGATTTAAAATTCTGGAGGGGTACGGCCTGACGGAGACGGCGCCCATCATCAGCTATAACCGCTACTGGCACATTAAGCCGGGGACGGTGGGCCAGCCCATCAAAGATACCCAGTGCAAGATTTCCGAGGAGGGGGAGCTCCTGGTCAAGGGGCCCCAGGTCATGCTCGGCTACTACAAGAATGAGGCCGCCACCCGGGAGGCGTTTACGGAAGACGGCTTTCTTAAAACCG
>LFRQ01000029.1:0-465 GCA_001512835.1 Clostridia bacterium DTU022 | reverse complement strand
CGGCGCAACTATCTTACCGCCTTGATCGTACCGGCCTTTCCGGAACTGGAGGCCTGGGCTAAAAATATGGGTATTGCATACAATACTATCGACGAGCTCTTGCAGCATCCCAAGGTTCTGGAGCTGTACCAGAAAGAGATTGACGAACGCACGGCCCAGTTTGGGAGGGTGGAAAAGATTAAGAAGTTTACCCTGGTTAATGCGGAATGGACCCAGGAGACGGGAGAGCTTACTCCCAGCCTGAAAATCAAAAGAAGAGTAGTGGAGAAGAAGTATGCCCACTTGATTGAAGCCATGTACAGCATGGATAAGACCGGCTAGCGATGGAACTGTCGGGCGGCGGCCATGGCTGCCGCCCTTTATTCAATTCACCAAACGCCCCAAATTTGGCCGCCTTTCTTCCCCTGGCACCAATTGACCCAGCGGCTGCGCCATTGTTAAATCCCGGCAAATTGCATCTCCCAC
>LFRQ01000036.1 GCA_001512835.1 Clostridia bacterium DTU022 | reverse complement strand
GACAGGCAGGAGCCCATAAAACCTCCCGTTCTCCAGGGGTTTTATGGGCCGCTTTATTATAGCCGCCAGATGCCCTGCCCCCGGGCCCGGGCGCCGGCAATTTTGTCATTAATATTCCGGCAGGGCAGGGCAAAGAAATTACCCCCATGGCGGAGCGGGGCGCTCCCCTAGCCCAGGCGGCCGGGCAAAAAGGTGGCAATTTGAGGAAAGGCAATCAATAGCGCTATGCAGGCAAACAAGGCCAGCAGGAAGGGCCAAACGCCCCGGAAAATGGTCTCCAGGGGAACATCCTTGGCCACTCCTTTAACGATATAGACGTTCATGCCTACGGGCGGCGTAATCACCCCCATGGCTACCACCAGGACAATAATCACTCCGAACCAGATGGGATCGTAGCCCAGTACGGTGACCACCACGGGGTAAAAAATGGGGATGGTCAAAAGAATTAACGCCAGGGCATCGATAAAGCAGCCCAGGACCAGGTAGATGAGCAAGATAACGGCCATGATTAAAAAGGGAGGCATCTCCAGCCCTGCCGCCCACCCGGCCAGGGCAAAGGGAATCCTGGTCAAGGCAATAAAGCGCCCAAAAACAATCGCCCCGCCCACCAGAAGGAGAATCATCGCCGAGGTGCGCGTAGTATCCAGGAGAGATTTTTTTAACGCCTGCCAGGAGAGGCGCCTCTGCAGCAGGGAAACAAGGAGCACTGCAAAAACGCCCATGGCCCCGGCCTCGGTGGGGGTAAACCAGCCGGCAAAAAGTCCCCCCAGGGAGAAGGCAAAAATCAACAAAACCTCCACCATGCCTCCCCGGAGAGCCTGCCACCTTTCCCTCCAGCTTGACTTCCGGCCGGCAGGGCCCAGGTCGGCGTGGCGGCGAACCAGCAGCACGACGGCAAGGATATAGAGCACCATCAGCAGCAAGCCGGGTATGATCCCGGCCAGGAAGAGCCGGCCGATGGACTGCTCCGTGGCGATGCCATAGACAATAAATATTACGCTGGGGGGGATAAGCACCCCCAGGGCCCCCCCGGCGGCAACACTGGCGGTAGCCAGGCTATCGGCATAGCCGTATCTCTTCATCTCTGGAAGGGCAATGGCCCCGATGGTGGCCGCCGTGGCGGTGTTGGAGCCGCACACGGCGCCGAAAATGGCGCAGGCACCCTGGGTGGCGATGGCCAGCCCACCGGGATAATGCCCCATCATCCGGTAGGCAAACTGGTACAGGCGGGAGCCGATGCCCGTATAGTAAGCCAAAAAACCCATCCAGATGAACATGGGTATAACGCTCAGGGAATAGGAGGAGAAAGTAGAGAAGATCTCCCTGGAGAGCATGCCCCAGGCAGCGCCGGGCGACCCCAGGAAAGCAAAGCCGGCAAAACCTACGATCATCATGGCATATGCAATGGGGATTTGGAAAACCAGAAGAACAAAGAAGATGATGATGCCGACTACCCCTACCGCCAGGCCGCTCATCGGCCCGCCACCCCTTTAACCGATGGCCATGCTTTTACCAGCTCCACCAAGCCCAGTATGAAGAAGCCGAAAGCAACCAGGTAGATGAAGGGATGGAAGGGAAATCCCGTGGTAGGAGCCACTTCCCCGCTGAGGGCGACGCGCTGTCCGTACCGTCCCAATTGATAGGCCGCCACAAGCAGGAAGAGCGCTGCCGGCAGGCTGAACAAGGGGCCAATCAGCTTTCGGGCCCGGGGCGGCAGCCGGTGGACGATAAATTCTATGGCCAGATGGCCGTTTTGGACGGCGCAGCTGGCCAGGGCCAGGCCAATGGAGGCCGCCGTCAAGTAGCCCACCATCTCGTAGGTGCCCAGAATGGAGCCGTTAAAGAACACCCTCAAGGCGACGTTGGCCACCACCAGGCCCATAACCAGCAGCAAAAGAAATCCCGCGATATAGTCGGCTGCTCTGGTCACCACTGTTATTGATTTAGCGGCTGGATGCACTGGTGCTACCTCCCCCAAAATAAAGGTTTAATGGTTTGAATTAAATTCCGCGGCCAACTGCTTTACCAATGCCAAGGCCTCTCTTCCGGGAAGATTTTTCTCCTCCATTTTCCCGACATAATGATCCTGGACGGGTTTCAGGCGCTCAAGCCAAAGCCGGGTCTCCTCCTCGGAGAGGCTGATCAGCTCCACCCCCTTCTCCCGGGCATATTGGAGAGCCTCTCGGTTCTGGCTGTCCCAGAGGCCCGCGGCCACTTCTTCAAAGATCTGCTCATTGACCTGCTCTATTTTCAAGCGGATCTCTTCCGGGAAAGAGTTCCAAAGGTCCAGGTTAATGGTTAAGAAAAACAACATGTTGTAGAGAAAAGGGGTCACGGTGACATAATTCGTCACCTCGGCCTGGTTCCACCCCTTTAGCACTTCCAGCGGAGACAAGTTGGCCTGCAGCATATTTCTGCGCAAAGCGTCGTAGACGTCTGTTTGCGGCATGGACTCGGGAATCGCTCCCAGCTCCAGAAGAGCCTCCACGGCGCTGCGGCTGGGAGCCCTCACCTTGAGATCCCTTAAGTCGTCCAGGCTTTTTACCGGCATGGTGGAAAACAGATCGCCCGGGCCTGTTGCCCACACCATCATCAACTTAGTGTCTTGCACTTCCCGGGGCTGCAGCCGCTTGATCCCTTCCCAGGCCACCCGGCTGGCCGCTTCCGAGTTTTCGTACACAATGCCGGGAAGCTCAAAGACCTCCAGCAGGGGAAACCGGCCCCCGGTATAGGAAAAACACGAGAGGCCGATATCCGCGGCGCCTTCCACCACCCCTTCATAAATGTTTTCCGCATCGATCAAGGTCCCGTGGGGGAAGCTGGTGATCCTTACCCGCCCCCCGGTAGCCTCCTCCACCGCTTTTATCCACCGCTGCACCAGCTCTTTTTCCGCCGGGTGCGCTGCCGGGA
>LFRQ01000028.1 GCA_001512835.1 Clostridia bacterium DTU022 | reverse complement strand
TTAATATTAAAGAAAGAAGGTGGGTTTACTCGTGAGCTTCGAAACAATCATTGTGGAGAAGAAGGGTTATGTGGCCAAGATTACCTTGAACCGACCGCAAAGATTAAATGCCATCAACGCCGCCCTAGGCCTGGAGCTAAAGCAGGCCCTGGAGGAGATTGCCGGAGACGACGAAGCAAGAGTCCTGGTAATTACCGGGAATCCCCGCATCAAGGAGAAGGACGGCCAGAAGGAGATTAAGTACAGCTTCTCTGCCGGCTGGGACCTGGCGGAGACCTCCCCGGTAGAGCCTGTTGTGGAGATGGTGGCCAATTATGAAAAGCCTGTTATCGCCATGGTTAACGGGGTGGCCCTGGGAGGCGGCTGCGAGTTGGCGCTGGCCTGCGACTTTATTTTTGCCTCGGACAACTCCGAGATGGGTCTGCCGGAAATCAACCGGGGCCTGCTCCCGGGCTGGGGAGGAACCCAGCGCCTGCCTCGCCGCATCGGTCTTCCCCTGGCCAAGAAGATGATCCTTACCGGGGATACCGTTAAAGGACAGGAAGCCAAGGCCATCGGCCTGGCCGACGAGGTTGTGCCCATGGAGCAGCTGGAAGCCACGGTGATGGCTTTTGCCGAAAAACTGGCCTCCAAGCCTCCCCTGGGCTTGCGCAAGATCAAGGCCGTGATCAACAAGGGCATGGATACCGATATCCAGTCCGGCCTGAAGCTGGAGCAGGAGGCCCTGGGCTTCCTGATGCAGACGGAGGACTTCCAGGAAGGGATCGCTGCATTCATGGAGAAAAGGGAGCCCCGCTGGAAGGGACGCTAGCCGGGCGGACCTGGCTTCTTCTTTCGCCGCCCTTGCCGGGGCGGGAGGGGTGACTCCGGCCCTACGGGGCCCAAAAGGCCGGCGAGGGAGACAGCCAAAAACAGCTGCCGACAAGGGATAATGGGGTGCCGGCGCTGGACAAACTGGGCCGGCGGTGTTGCCGGCCTGAAATACAGTGGACCATAAAATAAAGGAATAATCGGCAGAAGAAAAGGCCAAAAGAGATCGGGGCCGCCTTGCAGGCAGGCCCCTTATTTTTTCCCGGCGGCGCTGCCGGCGCGCCGGCGGCAATAGGCAATGGCCGGCAATCCTTCCGGGAACTTTCCCGTCTTCTCGAAGCTAACCAAGATAGCTGCTGGTTAATTCGGGGGTGATTACTTCCGTCCCCAGGGTGTCCAGGGCCTCCTGGAGGAGGGAGTCCAGGTCCAGATTGGCCTCCGCTCTCTCTACCTGGCTGAAAGTGGGCCGAGTTGCCGGGTGCCTGGGGACGAAGAGAGTGCAGCAGTCCTCGTAAGGCCGGATGGAGATATCGTAGGTCTCGATGGCCTGAGCCAGGGCCACGATCTCGTGCTTATCCATGCAGAGCAGCGGCCTGAAGAGCAGCATGGGCGTGACGGCACTGATCACCTGCAGGCTTTCCAGGGTCTGGCTGGCCACCTGGCCCAGGCTCTCCCCGGTGGTGATGCTCTGCAGATTTCTCCTTTGGGCCAGGGCCTCGGCCAGGCGGAGCATCATCCGGCGCAGCAGGGTAATGCTCAGGGCTTCGGGACAGCGGGCTCGGATCTCCTTCTGGATGGCGGTGAGGCTGATCTGGTGGAGAGGGATCTCCAGGCCGTAGCGGGCCAGCTTTCGACAAAGATCGACAACCTTTTCCCGGGCCCGATGGCCGGTAAAGGGAAAGCTGTGAAAGTGCAGGGCCTCCAACTTAAGACCCCGCTTCATGGCCAGCCACCCGGCCACGGGGCTGTCGATGCCCCCGGAAAGCAGCAGCAGGGTGGAGCCCGTTACCCCCAGGGGGAGGCCGCCGGGTCCGCGCAGGCTGTCGTGGTAAAGGAAGGCTTCCCGGTGGTGCACTTCAATTAAAA
>LFRQ01000131.1 GCA_001512835.1 Clostridia bacterium DTU022 | reverse complement strand
TGGTGGAGGCGGCGGGAATCGAACCCGCGTCCGAAGGCCAAGCTACAGGAACTTCTACAGGCTTAGCTCCGGTTTTGTATCTCGCGGCTCCGGCTTCCCGGAGCGGAATCCGGAAGCCGCCAGCCCCGTTGCTTTCCCGCTTAAGCGGCGGGGCCGCCGTTCAAGCGGTAGGCCGGATTGGTTGACGCCCCGTTCCCCGCCTCCGGCCAGGGCGGAAAAGAGACGCGCCGCTTTATATTAAGCAGCGTAGGCGAGTTGTTGTTTGTTGGCGTTTATTTGCCTTCCATGTTTTATCCAGGCCATGGTCCTGGGCCTGCCGCTCCTGCCTCTACAACCCTCGTCGAATCCTTACGCCCCCATAACTTATTATATTATTATGCCCGCCTAATTGTTTAATTTTTCCTTCAGGGCCCGCTCCATCTCCCGTCGGCTCTCCTTTTCAGCCAGAGCCCGCCGCTTGTCGTAAATCTTCTTGCCGCGGGCCAGGGCCAATTCCACCTTGACCAGGCCCCGGACCAGGTAAACCTTCAGCGGGATCAGGGCGTAGCCCTTCTCCTTGACCTTGCCCATGAGGCGGTTGATTTCCGCCCGGTGCATAAGCAGCTTGCGCTTGCGCAACGGATCGTGGTTGAAGCGGTTGCCCTGATCGTAAACGCCAATGTGCATATTATATAGGAAGAGTTCCCCGTTTTCAACCCGGGCGTAGCTGTCTTTCAGGTTCACTCTGGATTGCCGTACCGATTTGACCTCGGTTCCAGTCAAGACAATCCCGGCTTCATAAGTCTCGTCGATATGGTAATCGTGAAAGGCTTTCCGGTTCCGGCTCACCACCTGCTGCTGTTCCATAGGTCCTCCAAGGATAAACAAACCCTACCGGCCTGAAATCCAGGAACAAATAGGGTTCGTGACATTTCCAGCTCTGCCTTTATGATAGCACCAGCCCACCTGTTAGTCAACAAAAAGCAGTACCAGGAATTTCTTCCTACAATAACCGGTTGATATCCCCACGCAATCAAACACGAACGCAAAAGCCCTATAATTTAAGACCTGGCCATCCCACCAATTCGCTTTTCACGACTTGACCCGCCAGGTGCCCAGAATTCACATTTTAAGACCAAACCATTCCACCTCCCCTATCCCACGCCCGAAATTCACATTTCAAGACCTGACCCCGTCACAACTTGCAAAATTCACATTTCAAGACCTGACCCCCATCTTTGACCCCCTCCTATGTATTAAAGGATAATGTAAAACGGTTGTTGAAATAGGGGGTGGATTAACGAAACTTTACTTTATGCGGCATGGTCATTATGTTAGAATTACCATAACCAATTGGTTCGGCAGAGGTTTGCCTATATGGGGGGTTTCCGGGCATAAACCGGTCCTCACCGGGAAGCGGGGTGAGCAGTTAATGAAAAAAGTTTTCCCTTTGCTCCTCTTTTTGGCCCTTCTCTTTTTCGGGACCGGCTCCGCCCGGGCGGAGATGGAGATCGAAGCCCGCTTAAACTTTGACTCCGGTCTGGAACCTAACCGCTGGAACGTTCTGGCCGTGACCGCCGTTAATAATACGGAGGAAGACTGGCAGGGACAGGTGGAGGTTACCTATTACGGCAGCTATCTTCAGGAAGTCTTCGTGGCTTCCGGGAGTAAAGCGGTGGCAACCTTCTACCTGCCTCCCCTTTACCGCGCCGGTCAATTCCTGGGGCGTAGAAATGCCAGCCAAGCCTTCCAGGAGGATATCGAGATCGCCCTCCGGGACGAGAATAACCGGGTGGTAAAAACGGAAACCTTCCGGCCCGGTACCAGGGAGAGCCAGGCCATAAGGATCGGCGTCCTGGCCTCCCGGGCCGATCTTTTCATCCGGCTGGCCAACCTGATGGCCAAAGCGGAAATCGTGCCTTTGCAAAAGCACCATTTCGATCATTTCCTGCTGCTGGAACAGCTGCCCCTGATAATCATTAGCGATCCCGGCACCCTCACCTTTTCGGCGGAGCAGAGGGAAAGCATGGCCAGGTGGGTGGAAGCGGGCGGATTGCTGGTGCTGGGAGGAGGAAGGGGCTGGCAAAACAACCTGAACCTGGTCCCGGAAACGCTGCGTCCCTTTGCTCCTGCCGGCGCCGTAGAAGCAGCCGCCGCCGAACTGAACAACCAGGTCTTCTCCCTGGAAGAGAAGGAGGCCGCCTACATGGTCACCCCGGGGACGGCCTCGGGCAGTGTCCTGCTGGCTTCGCCCCGCTACCCGCTGCTGGTGGCCCGCAATCACGGCCGAGGAAAGGTCCTCTACTCCACCCTGGGTCTGGAGGATCCTCCCTTTAACAACGCGGCCACTTTTGAAGCCTTCTGGCAATATATTCTCAGCAGCCATTCCGACCTCCTGGCCTCCACCGCGGAGTCCAGCCTTACCATCTGGCAGATTACCGACCTGTTAAATTATCTTACCATGGGCAGCTCCAGGAAGCTGGAGTTCTCCCCCCCGAAAATTGCGCTCTGGCTTTTAATCTATATCCTGCTGGTCGGCCCGGCCACTTATTTCCTGCTTAAGAAGGCCAAGCGCTGGGAATGGGCCTGGGCAACCATCCCCCTCCTGGCCCTGATTTTTACCGGGGCCGCTTACGGCATCGGCCGCAGCGGGAGAGATACGGAACTGGTAAATTACCAGGTCAACCTGGTCCATCACTACGGGACAGAGGCAGCCCGGGTGGAAAGTTTTAACGCCCTTTTCATCCCCCGGCGGGGAGATTTAACCCTGAATCTGCCCTACTCTTTCCTGGCCGTGGACGAAGGGATGCTCCTGGCCGCCGGGGAAGAGGCCGGCTCCAAGCAAGTCAGGCTGGTGAATCCCCCGCTGTGGTCGCTTAAAAAATGGTACGCCCGGAAAGATATGGCCCTGGCGGAAGGGCTGCTCCTGGAAGCAGATTTAAACGGAACCTCCACCGTCTCCGTGGAAAACAATACCGGCCTCTCCTTCCTGGACAGCTATGTGAGCATCGGGAGCGAATGGTACAAGGTCGGTGCCCTGAAAAACGGCGAGCGCAAAACAACCTCCCAGCCCGCCGGCTTGGACTTCGATCTATATTCCCTGCTGGGCCGTCCGGTTCCCGGAGCAGGAATTTCTTACTCTTACCATTTTGAACTCCAGGAGCTGGCCGGGTTTGATCCGGGCTTGTCTTTTTTCGGTTTTATTGACGGACCCCTTTCCCAGGACCAGGACGAAATCAATACGGTAGCCTTGAATCTCTTCTGGACCAGGGAGGACCTCTCCCGCATACAATTGCCCGAGGAATTCAACATTCCCGAGGGTTTTCTGGTCCCCTTCGTATTCAGGCCGGACACCAGCCCCCCCGCTGATCCCTGGTATGTGCCGCCCCACCGGCGCCCCTTTGAAGGCAGCGGATATTTTGACCTGGTTTTTGCCCTTCCCCCGGGCATCGATTACAGCCAGGGAAGCTACGAACTGTTTTTCCGAGGCGAGGGGAGCATTTACCTCTCCGCCTACAATTACCGGACCGGCCAGTGGGAGGAGCTGGGCTCCCTGGAGCTGCCGTACCAGTTCCGCCTGGAACTGCCCCGGATGGAAGAGCTGGTCTCCGGCAATCGGCTGCAGATCCGGGCCCGCTATGAAAACTATTTCTGGTTGGAGGAGAGCAGCCTGGTCATCAAGGAGGGGAGGCTAAAATGATCGCCGTGAAAAACCTGACCCGGCGCTACGGCAATTTCACCGCCGTGGACAATATCAGCTTTCAGGTGGAAAAGGGCGCCATCTTCGGGTTTGTAGGCCCCAACGGCGCCGGGAAAACCACCACCATGCGCATCATGGCCACCCTCCTGGCCCCCACCTCCGGAGACATCGAAATCGAAGGCTATTCCGTCCTGCGATCCCCGAAGGAGATTAGAAAAATAATCGGCTACATGCCCGACTTCTTCGGGGTATACGACGACCTGCGGGTATACGAGTACCTGGAATTCTACGGGGAGGCGGCGGGATGCTCCATCGCCGAGGTCCGGGCCGCCATCCCTTCCTTGCTGGAACTGGTGGGGCTGCCCGACAGGAAAGAAGTTTTCGTGAACAACCTCTCCCGGGGCATGAAGCAGCGGCTCTGCCTGGCCCGGGCCCTGATTCACCGGCCCAGGGTCCTGATCCTGGACGAACCGGCCTCGGGCCTGGACCCCCGGGCCCGGGTGGAGTTGCGCAATATCTTGAAAGAGCTGCAGCGGATGGGCCATACTATCGTTATCAGCTCCCATATCCTGGCCGAACTGGCCCAGCTCTGCACCCACATCGGCCTGATCAGCAACGGCCGGATTTACTTGTGCGCCCCCATTGACGAGGCCCTGGCCCGGATGCAGGGCGAACTGGTTATCGAAGTCGGCGTGCTGGAACGCCGGGAGGAGGCCCGCCAGTGGCTCCTGGAGCAGCCGGGGGTAGGCGGAGTCAGCATCTCCAACCGGGGAATGCTGGAGGTGCTCTATACCGGGGGGCAGGAGGAGCAGGCCCGGCTGCTGGCGGAAACGGCGGCCCGCTTCAAACTGTATAGCTTCACCCCCACCGGCAATAACCTGGAAGAGCTGTTTATGAAAATTACCGAGGAGGGGAACGATGAGAATTAACCCGCTCCTGGCCAAAGAGCTGCGCCTGCGCATGCGCACCTGGCACTCCTTTGCCGCCATAAGCCTCTACCTGCTGGTCCTGGGCGGCTTCGGCGTCCTCTTTCTTTACGGCACCTTCTCCAGTGCGGGCCTTATGTACAGCGATCTCTCCTACATGGGCAGGTCGGCCTTTACTTTCCTGACGGTGCTGCAATTCGCCCTCATTTTATTCATGGTCCCGGGGCTGACGGCCACCCTGATTAGCAGCGAGTGGGAGCGGCAAACTTTCGACCTGCTGATCTGCACCCAGCTCTCCCCGGCGGGCATCGTCCTGGGCAAGCTGGCCTCCGCCCTGAGCATGGTCGTCCTGTTGATTCTGGCCTCCCTGCCCCTGTACGGCTTTATCTTTATGATCGGGGGCGTATCCCCCGTGGAGCTGTTCATCGCCGCGGCCATCTTTATTGCCGTGGCCGTGGTGCAAGGCAGCCTGGCCATTCTTCTTTCCGCCCTGTTCCGGAAAACCATAGTCTCGGTGGTCAGCAGTTACGGGCTCGCTTTTTTCCTGACCGGCGGGCTGCCGATCATCGTGGCCCTGATAGAGGCCATTAGACAGGACGCCGCCGGCAACATCTACTACCTGCTCCTGTTGAGTCCCCCGGCCCTTTTGGAATGGCTGCACCCGGAGGTAGTGCAGCAAGTATTGGCCAGTTTAAGTCGCGGCGCTTACCCGTGGGCGTCCCTTTCCTTTGCCCAGGTCAGCCTGTTCATCAATCTCCTGGTGGCGGCCCTGGCCTTGGCTCTGGCCGCCTACCGGATCAACCCATTGCGGCAGCGGAGGCAGGGATGATTCCCGCCGGCGGCCGGTTTACGGGAGGAAACAGATGATCTTCCGGCAGAAAGAATTGAGGAGCCTCCTACCCCTGCAGCGGCAATTTGTTATACGCTATGCCGGCTTGCGGCTGCTGCAGCTGGCAGTCATCTTGCTGCTGCTGAACGCCCTTTTGAACCTGGCCGCCCCCTGGCTGCCTTTGGACACCTCCCGGCGCCTGCTGGTCTCCGGAGCCGCCGCGCTGCCGGCCCTCATTTACTTTTGGATCAAGCGTCCCGGCCCCGTGGAGACCGCCCGCTGGCTGGACCAACACCTGGAGAGCCGGGAAAGGCTGCAAACCATCGCCGAGCTGCTGGAGAAGAAGGAACCCGTATCTCCCTACCTGCTGCAGGAGACCGCCGCCTACTTTCAAGCCAACCCTCCCGTGATCCGGGGGGCGTACCGCCGCTGGCTCTCCTGGCTGCCTCCGCTGACCCTGGCCGCCCTTATCCTGGCCGGCTCCGCCTATTTATCCCCCGGCCTGCAGCAGCTGGTCCGGGAGCGGGAAGAACTCCAGGAGGCTAAGGAGGAACTCCGGGAGGCCCTGGAAGAGGTAATGGAGATGCTGCCGGAGGATAAGCTGCTGGACGAGCTGCTGCTGGAGATGGAGGCTCTCCGTCAGCAGGTTTTGGAAGCGAAAGACGCCGCCGAATTGGAGCTGCTCCGGCAGGAGGTGGAGGAGCTCCTGGCCAGGTACCAGGAGGAACTGGCCGCCGTCTCCAAAGCCTGGGAGAAGATCCGGGAGCTGACGGAAAACCGCAGCGGGAATGAACTGGCCGAGCTGCTGGAGGAAAACTCCTTCCTCCGGGAAGAGCTCCTGGAGAAGCTGGCCGACCTTCAGGATTTAATTGACGACCCGGAACTGGGCCGGCAGCTGGAAGAGCTCCAGGAAGAACTTGCCTCTTCCGGGCCTGTAGACGGGGAGAAGCTGGAGCAGCTGCTGGAAAGCCTCTCCGGACTCGATCCCTCCTCCTCCCAAAAAGCCTTGGAAAAGGCCCGGGAGCAGCTGGCAAAGAAGCCGGCGCCGGGAAGCGGAGAGGGCGGGCAGGAAAACCAGGGTGCGGAAGGGAAGGAAGGCGGCGGCAACGGCAGCGGTGAGGGCAGCACCGGGGAAAACGGCAACGAAAGCGGGGAAGAAGGGCAGCCCGGGGAAGGCGGCAGCGGCAGCCCGGATAAAGAAGGGGAGGAGCCGGCGGGCTCCGGCCAGGGCGCAGACCCCGGGGAGGGTGCGGGCACGGGGAGCTCCCCGCCCCGGGAGCACGAGTTCTTCTTTATACCGGGCCAGGAGGAATTCCAGCTGGGCGGCCAGGATGAAAGCGGAGAGTATACCCTGCGGGACCTGGTAAAATACAACCCCGCCCTGGTGCAGGATTCGGCAGGAGACATCTACCGGTACTACTACCGCCGGGGGGTTAGCTCCATTAAGGGCAGCGAAATCCCCAAGCCCCTGGAGGATTACTTGCGGGCCTATTTCAAAGCCATCGCCCCCCGCCAAGAGGGTTCTTGAACAAAGGAAGCCGGCCCTCAGCGATCAAGGGAGGGGCGGAGACATGGCCGGGGAGAAGCAGCCGGCCATCAATAGCGCTGTCTTTATAAATAATTATCCCAAGCAATGATCCAAAAGAAGGAGAGAAGGTATGGAATACCCCTTGCTGGAGAAAGTTAACCGGGTTAAAGAGGAGATTGGAAAGGTTATCGTGGGGCAGGAAGAGGTAGTCAACCTGACCCTCATCGCCCTGCTGGCCGGCGGGCATGTTCTGCTGGAGGGGGTCCCCGGCCTGGGGAAAACCCTGCTGGTAACCACCCTGGGAGACGTGCTCCAGCTTACCGCCAACCGGATCCAGTTTACCCCCGACCTGATGCCGTCGGATATTACCGGGACCAACCTGGTCCTCCCCGAAAGCGGCGAATTCCAGTTCCGCCCCGGCCCCATCTTTGCCAACCTGGTCCTGGCCGACGAGGTCAACCGGGCCACCCCGAAAACTCAGAGCGCCCTGCTGGAATGCATGCAGGAGAAGCGGGTGACCGTATTCGGGCAGACCCGGCCCCTGCCCCTGCCCTTCTTCGTGGTAGCCACTCAGAACCCCCTGGAGATGGAGGGGACCTACCCGCTGCCCGAGGCCCAACTGGACCGCTTTCTGTTTAAAATCCTGGTCCACTACCCTTCCCTGGAAGAGCTCCGGGAGATTGTCCTGCGCACCACCGGAGAGGAGACGCCCCGGACGCAGCCCCAGATGACGGGGGAGGAGGTCCTGGAGTTTAACCGCTTCGCCCGCCAGCTTCCCGTGGCCGAGAAGGTCCTGGAGTACGCCCTCAAGGTCCTGCTGGCCACCCATCCCGGCCACCCCCTGGCCCCGGAGAAGGTCAACCGCTACGTGGCTGTGGGCGCCAGCCCCCGGGGGATCCAGAGCATCATCCTGGCCGCCAAGGTAAGCGCCCTCCTGGAAGGCCGCTACAATGTCAGCTTCTCCGACATCGAGCGGGTGGCCTTCCCGGCCCTGCGGCACCGGCTAATCTTCAATTTTGAAGCCCTGGGCGAGCGCATCACCGCCGACGAGATTATCCGGGAGATCCTGGAGCATGTGGAAAAGGGGTAGAAAGAAGGGGGTGGAGGAAGCCGGACCGGGCCGGTTCGGCCCGTCTTAAGGCTTCTTGGGACCCGCCCATCCTAGGGCCGATGGCAAAGAGGGATAAGAAGGAAGAGGGGTAAGAAGCATGGAGCCGCTGGAACTGGATTACTACCGCCTGGACCGCCTGGCCTTGAAATTCCGGGACGGGATCTCGGGGATGCAGAGCGGCAAGCGGCTAACCAGCAAGTACGGAAGTTCCCTGGAGTTTGCCGATTACCGCCCGTACCTGCCCGGGGACGATCCTCGCCGGATCGACTGGCTTCTCTTCGGGCGTTCCCGGCGGCTGTACACCCGACTGAACCGCAGCGAGGTGGACGCCACCGTCAATTTCCTGGTGGACAACAGCAAGTCCATGAACTGGGGAGAGCCGGACAAAGGCCGGCGGGCCCTGGAGCTGGTCCTGGCCCTAAGCTACCTGAGCCTGCGGGCCCTGGACCGCATCGCCATCGGGTTTGGCGCCAAGGAGCTGGAGAGCTACCTCCCGCCCCTGCACGGGAAGGGGGCCTTCCCCCGGGTGCTCCACTTTCTGCAGAGCCGCTCTTTCTCCGGGGAGGGGGACCTGAACCTGCTGCTGCTCTCCTTTCACCGGAATCTGAGACCGCAGCAGATGGCGGTGGTCGTCTCGGATTTTCTCTCTCCCGGAGGCTACCAGGAGGGGCTCCGGAGACTGCTCTTCGCCCGCCAGGAGATCCTGGTCCTGCACGTGGCTTGCCCGGAGGAACTGGAACCGGAGCAGCGCGGTCCCCTGACTCTGGTAGACGTGGAAACGGGGCGGAAGAAAGACCTGGAGATGAACCCCTGGCTCCTGCAGCGCTACCGCCGCACCCTGGAGTCCTACTGCCGGGAGATCGAGAGCTTCTGCCGGCAGCGGGGGATTAATTATCTCTTCTATAACAGCCGGCAGGACCCGGTGGATTTCCTGCTGGAGAAGGCCCATCTGCTTTTCAAGCGCCAATAACTGCGGGAGGGACCGACTTGACACTGCTGCAGCCCCTGGCCCTGGTGGCCGCCGCCGTAATACCGCTGATCCTGCTTCTCTACATGCTGAAGAGGAGAACCCGGCTCCAGCCCGTCTCCAGCACCATGCTCTGGGAGAAGCTGGATCAGACCGCCGCCGCGGCCATCAATATCAACCGGCTGCTGAAGAACCTGCTGCTCCTGCTGCAGTTGATTACCGCCGCCCTGCTGGTGCTGGCCCTGGCCTACCCTGCCGCCAGCCGCCGGGCGGGAGCCGGTGCCGTCTCCGACAGCATCGTCATCGTAGATACCTCCGTATCCATGGCCGTCCAGGAAGGGGAGGGGCGGCGCCTGGACCGAGCCGCAGAACTGCTGCAGGAGATGATCTCCGGCAAGGGGGCCGGCAGCAGGATGGGCATTATTGGCATGGGCGAAAGGGCCACCATGATCAGCGGCGTCACCGCCGACCCGGCGGCCTTGAGAAAAGCGGCGGGGAGCCTGGTAATTAACGGCGCCCGGGCCAACCTTAAAGAGGCCCTGGTCTTGGCGGAAAACATGGCCCATGCCCTGGAGAATCCCCAGATTATAATCATTAGTGCCGGCGGCTTCGAGGACGCCGGGCTGCGCCTGGACTACCCCCTGCGCTACCTCCCCGTGGGCGAGAAAGAAGTGGAGAACCTCTATCTCCAGGAGATGGTCCTGGACGGCTCCCGCCTCTACCTTACCGTGGCCAACAACGGGACTCGCCCCGCCCGGGGGACGGTCCGGATCCGGGATGCGGAGGGCAGCGCCGTGGGGCAGCGGGAGGTGTCCCTGGAACCGGGAGAGAGCCGCCTCCTTACCTGGCGCCAGCTTCCGGCCAGCCCCTGGTACCGGGGGGAGATCAGCAGCCCGAGAGACCAGCTCCCCGGAGACAGCGAATTCTACCTGGTTAACAGCGGCTACTGGGAAAACCGCCTGCTGCTGGTCACCGCCGGAAATCCCTTCCTGGAGCAGGCCCTGCTGCTGCAGGAATCCCTGCAGGTAAGCCGGATCAAGCCGGAGCAGTACCGCCCCAGCATGGGCGAGGCGTACGACTACTTCGTTTTCGACGGCTACCTGCCGGAAGAGCTGCCTGCGGCGCCGCTGCTGGTCTTCGACCCGCCCCATCCCAACCCCCACCTGCAGAGCTCGCCCCCCGTGCTGCGGCCGGAGCTCCGCCCCCTGGACCACCCCCTGCTGCTCCACGTGGATCTTTCGGAAGTGGAGATCGCCTTCGGCAAGCCGCTGCAGGGAGGAGAAGCCTTTATCGCCGGCCGGGAGGGGACCCTGGCCCAAGTCCTGCTCCGGCAGGGGCAACCCCTGGTTGTATTCGGCTTCCCAGTCCAGGCGGGGAACCTGCCCCTGCAGCCGGCCTTCCCCATTCTGATCCGCAATATTATGGATTATTTTACCGGCACCCAGCTGCAGGCCAAATCTTTCCGCTACGGGGAACCCCTGCTCCTGGAGCCGCCCTACCCGGTGGAGGAGTTGCTGCTGATCACCCCCGGGGGAGAGCAGATCCGGGCCGCGGCTCCCTTCCCCTTCCGCGGCCCCTTGCTGACGGAAACGGGGATCTACACCCTGCAGGCGGGAGATAGGGAGGAGTTGGTGGCGGTAAACTATCCTTCCACTTCTGAGAGCCTGGCCGCCCGGGAGCAGATCAGTATCGACGGGAAAGAGCTGGCGGGAGAAGCCTCCCCCCGGCAGCTGACGCCGCTCCTGGCGCCGCTGCTGATTTTAGCCCTGCTGGTGAGCGGCTTGGAATGGTGGGTGGATAATCGTGGCTATTAGCTTTCTGCAGCCCTGGTTTTTGCTGCTGCTCCTGCCGGCGGCGGCACTGCTCTGGCGCTACTCCGGGAAAAACCGCTATCCTTCCGGGACCCTCCTCCCGGTCCGCCTCTGCCGGGGGCTCTTCTTCCTGCTCCTGATCCTGGCTCTGGCCCGGCCCCAGCTGGTGCAGACCTTCTCCGGGCGGAGCGTGATCTTCCTGGTGGACCGCTCCCGGAGCGTGGAAACGGGCCCCGACTACACGGGCTGGATCAATGAAAGCCTTGAGCACCGCCGCCCCGAGGACCAGAGCGCCGTCCTGGCCTTCGGGCGGGAGACCCAGCTGCTTAAACCCTTTTCCATGGAGAAGCTGCCGGGGCTCGACAGCAGCGTGGACAACGAATTCACCGCCGTGGAAGAGGCCTTAAAGGCGGCGTACAGCCTCATACCCGCCGATAGCCAGGGGCGGATCGTGCTGATCTCCGACGGCCAGGAGAACCTGGGGAAGGCCCTGGATTTTGCCGGCGTCCTGGAGGGCGGCGGCATCCCGGTGGATGTCCTGCCGGTTCCGGTGGAGACGGGGGACGAAGTGGCGGTGCAAGATCTCTCCGTGCCCCGGAACAGCTACCCGGGCCAGGACTTGCTGGTAGAGATCGTCCTGCAATCCACGGTCAATACCCGGGGGCGCCTCTCCCTCTTCTGGGAGGGGAAGCCGGTGTACAGCAGCGAAGTCGGCATCGCCGCGGGGACCCAGCGCTTCCCGCTGGCGGTAAAGGCCGCCGGGGAGGGCTTTCAGAAGCTGCAGGTTCAGATCGAACCGGAGCATGACACCTTGGCCCAGAACAACCGCTTCTACGCCTTGACCAATGTTCAGGCCCCGCCCCGGGTCCTGGTGGTGGAGGGGGCTACCGGGAAGGGGCTCCCCCTGTACCAGCTCTTCCGGGATCACGGCCTGGAGGTGGGCTATTGCCTCCCGGCGCAGCTGCCCGACAATCCCGCCGCCCTGGCCCAGTACCGCGCCCTTTTCCTGGTGGACCTGCCCGCCTACGCCCTCTCTGAGGAGCAGATGCAAAGCCTGGAACTCTTTGTCCAGGTCCTGGGAGGCGGGGTGGTGGCCGTAGGAGGAAAAAACTCTTTCGGCCTGGGGCTCTACCAGGAAACCCCGTTGGAGCGGCTCCTGCCGGTATCCATGGAGGTGGAAGACAAGGAAGAGCTCCCCGGCCTGGATCTGGTCCTGGTCATCGACCGCTCGGGGAGCATGAGCGGAGAGAAGCTGAATATGGCCAAGAATGCCGCCCTGGTGGCCCTGGACCTGCTCAAGGAGCGAGACCGCCTGGCGGTGATCAGCTTTGACGACCGGTTCCAGGTGGAGCTGCCCCTGACGGAGGTAAAGGAGAAGAGCGGGATCAGCCAGGCCATTAAGGGGATCAGCGAGGGAGGAGGAACGATAATCTATCCGGCCTTGGAAAAAGCCGTACAACTCCTGGAAGAAGGGGAGAAAACCAGGCATATCATCCTGCTCAGCGACGGGATGGAGGGCCAATCCTACAACTACACCGCCCTGCTGGAAAAGGCAGCGGAAAAGGGGATCTCCGTCTCCACCATCGCCCTGGGCGCGGACGCCGACCGGAAGTTCATGGCCTCCCTGGCCGAACAGGCCAACGGGCGCTACTACTACGTGCCGGAGAGCGCCGACCTGCCCCAGGTTTTCCTGCAGGAGACGGTCATGGCCGGGGGCGACTACCTGGTGGAGGAGGAGTTCCGCCCCCGGGTTAACCACCCCTTTGCCGAAGCCCTCTCCGGAAACGAGCCGCTCCTGGGCGGCTACGTGGCCTCCACCCTCAAGCCCCTGGCCGAAGCCCTTTTGCTCACCCACCGGGATCACCCCCTCCTCTCCCGCTGGCAGTACGGCCTGGGGCGCGCCGCGGCCTACACCAGCGACAGCTGGGGGCTGTGGAGCCGGGAATTCATGGCCCATCCCCACTGGAGCAGCTTCTGGCTGGACCTGCTCTCCTGGGTTACCCCCCAGTTCAGCGATGAGAAGATCGCCCTGGATGTGCAGTTGGCGGACGGCGGGGCGGAGATTACGGCCATCCTGGCGGAGCCCCTGGAGGAGGGAGAGAAGCTCACCGTCTCCGTGGTGAGCGAAAAGATGGAGCAGCACCAACTGGAGCTGCGGCCCGCCGGCGGGGGGCGCTACCGCGGCCGCCTGGAGCCGGTGCGGGAAGGGGTTTATATGCTTACCGCCGTGCAGGCCGGGGAGCAGGGAACCAGGGGCCGGGCCTTCAGCGGCTTTGCCGTCCCCTATGCCCCGGAGTTCCAGATACCGGCCTCTTCCGGAGAAGCCCTGCTGGCGGAGCTAAGCTCCCGGACGGGGGGGCGGGAACTGCATTCGCCCCGGGAGGTTTTTCAAGCCCCCGTGGAGCCCCTGAAACGCTCCCGGGAAATTGCCTCCTGGCTGCTGGCGGCGGCTATTATCCTCTGGCCTCTGGATATCGCCCTGCGCCGTTTCGGCCTGGCCCCGTCGCTGCCGGCCCGCAAGAAAAAAAGAGGGCCGGCGGCAAGGAAGAAGACGACGGGGACAGAGGAGGAGGCGCACCTGCAGCGGCTTTTGGAGGCAAAGAAGAAGGGGAGGCGGGGCTAAGCCCTCCCGGCCCCGGAGCCCGGGTTTTCTTGAAGGCATGGTCGTCCCCAAGAAACCGAGACGGGAAAAATCTGGAGAGGACCTTCATGAAAGAAAGAGGGTGGAAAGAGCGGTTTTCCACCCCCAAAAATAGGGACGTAGCGGCAGTTATGCTGCAAGATCTAGTGCTTCCATTGGACGCAGTACTGGGAAAAAATAGGGATAGTGACGGCAGCAGCGTTGCAGCGAGGTAAAAGGACGGCTTTTCTCCCCGCATTAAACGACCCCTCTTTGGAACATTCCGGCGGCTAGTTGAAGGGGCGGCCCCACTCCTCCAGGAAGGCAATCTCCTCCAGGGGCTTGCGCCCGCGAGGCGACGGCTGCCTGGCGGGAACTCCCAGGGGGGTAAGGGCCACAATCCGGTATTCCGGAGGCACACTACAAATCCGGCGAATCTTCTCCTCGTCAAACCAGGCCACCCAGCAAGTCCCCAGGCCCTCGGCATGCGCCGCCAGCATCAACTGCTGCATGGCCAGCCCGGCATCCAGGAGGTAGTAATCCTTTCCCTCATGGCGCTCCGATTCTTCCGGCTTGGCGCATAAGACTATGGTTACCGGGGCCTCGGCCATCCCCTTGCGGGCCGGGTTCATTTCGGGCAGGGCGGCGGCCAGCCGCTCCCGCTTCTCCGGATCCCGAATCACCAGGAAGCGCCAGCACTGGCCGTTTTTCCAGGAGGGAGCCAGCCGGGCCGCTTCCAGCAGCTTGCGGAGGGTGCCCGTCTCCACCGGATCCGGCAGGTACTTCCGGATGCTGCGCCGGTTCTCCAGCACAGTGTACAGGTCCATGGATGGATGCCTCCTTGCCATTAAACTGGTAATTAAATGATCATGGCGCCCCGGTCAGCTTTCCTGCTCCACCAGGGCAAAGGTAATATTTCCCTCGGCGGGATTTACCCGGACCACCTGCACCCAAACGGCGTCGCCCAGGCGGTAGGTCCGGCGAGTGCGCTCGCCGATGAGCGCAGCCAGCTTCTCATGATAGACGTAGTAGTCGTCTTCCAGGTCGGACAGGGGGACCATGCCTTCCACGGTATTCTCCAGCTCCACGAAGAGGCCGAAGTTGGTAACTCCGCTGACCAGGCCGGGGAAGACTTCTCCCAGCTTGCTCTCCATGTACTCGGCCTTCTTGCGGTCCGCCGCCTCCCGTTCCGCCTCCATGGCTGCCCGTTCCCGCTCCGAGGCATGCTCGGCCACCAGGGGAAGGCGCTTCTCCAGGAAAGCACGCCGGCGGGGAGTAAGTTCTCCCTGGGCCAGGTACTCCTTCAGGATTCGGTGCACTTCCAGGTCGGGATAGCGCCGGATGGGGGCGGTAAAGTGGCAGTAGCAGGAAGAAGCCAGGCCGAAATGCCCTTCGTTTTGGGCGCTGTAACGGGCCTGGGGAAGGGACCTCAAGATCAGGTAGCGCACCAGGGGCTCGGCGGAATGCCCGCGGGAACGCTCCAGGAGCTTCTTGAGGTGGCGGGGAAGCAGCGGCTGCATATCCCCCACCAGCTCCCGGTCCAGCAGGGCCAGGATCTGCTGCAGGGAAGCCAGCTTCTCTTCCTGGGGAACGGAGTGGACCCGGTAGATCAGGGGCAGCCCCGCTTCGGTGCAGCAGGAGGCCACCACCTCGTTGCAAAGGAGCATGAATTCTTCAATGAGCGATTCGGAGCGCCCCTGGAGGCGCCGCTCAACGCTGACGGGCCGCCCCTCCTGGTCCAGTTCAATGCGGGCCTCGGGTATATCCAGGTCCAGGGCGCCCCGCTCCAGGCGCCGGCGCCGCAGCTCCGCCGCCAGGAGATCCATCTGCTCCAGCATGGGCGCCAGCTCCGGGTGCGCCAGGGGATATTCCTCCCCCCGACCCTCCAGCTGCGCCTCCACCTGGCGGTAGCTCAACCTCTCCCGGACGCGAATCAGGCTGGGGAAGATTTCGTAGTGGAAAAGCTCCCCCGCGGGGGAAAGATCCATCAGGACGCTTAGCGCCAGCCGATCGCGCCCGGCCTGCAGGCTGCACAGCTTCTCCGAGAGAAGGGGCGGGAGCATGTGAATCACCTGGTCCGGCAGGTAGACGCTGGTGCCCCGGTCCAGGCTCTCCCGATCCAGGGCGCTTCCCCGCCGCACATAGTGGGAGACATCGGCGATATGGACCCCCAGCCGGTAGCCGCCCCCGTCCAGCAGCTCCAGGGAGACGGCATCATCAAAATCTCGGGCCTGCTCATCGTCGATGGTGACCAGGGGCATTTGGCGCAGGTCGCGCCGCTGTTCCGCCACGGCGATGGCCTCGATCTCCTCTTCCCCGGGAAGCAGCTCCAGGGCCTGTTTTACCGCCTCGGGAAAATCCCCGGGAAGATTGTGCTTGTAGCGGAACAGCTTCTCCTCGGTGGCCGGGGTGCCGGGGGGGCCGATGAGCTCCACAATCCGGCCCCGGGAGGGCTGCCGGCCCCGGGACCATTGCTGGACCTCCACCACTACCTTGTCGCCGGGCCGGGCGGAGCCCAGGGTCCGCCGGGACACCAGGATCTCCGCGGCCACGCGGCGGTCGTCGGGAAGCACGTAGAAGCGGCTGCCGGCCTGGTACAGGGTGCCCACCAGGCTGGCCTGCCCCCGCTTTAAAATATTGATCACTTCGCCCTCCCGGCGGCGGCCCCGGCCTCCCGTAAGGCGGATCACCACCTGGTCCCGGTGCACGGCCCCGTGAAGGTGGCGGGGGTTGATATAGAACTCTTCCCCGCTTTCGGAACGCAAAAAGGCAAAGCCGCGGCGGTGCCCCTGGATGGTGCCCGTGATGTAGCCCGGGCGGCCGGGGAGGCTGTAGCTCTTGCGCCCCGTCCGTTCCAGGAGGCCTTCCTGCACCATCTTCTCCAGCTCCCGGGCCAGCAGCTTCCGCTGGTTTCGGGGCAGATTAAGGGCCCGGAGCAGGTGCTTCAGGCTAATGGAGCGGCGCTTGCCGGAAAGGAGGCGGAGAATCTCTTCGCGTATTTGGGCGGGACTGTTTTTCGTAGACATCTCCCCTTACAACCCCAGGTCCTCGGAAATAGACTGCATCGCTTCCAGGCTTAGGGCGATGAAGTCACGGAGCGATAGGCCCAGCTCGGAACAGGCCCGGATCTGGTCCCGGTTGGCTCCCCGGGCGAAGGCCTTCTCCCCGAAGCGCTTCATAACAAAGTCTACGTCCAGGGCGGCCAGTTTCTTCTCCGGGTGGACCAGGGCGGCGGCCACCAGCAGCCCGGTCACGGGATCCACGGCGTAGAGGGCCTTGTCCAGCAGGGTGGCCCGCTCCTGCCCCAGGGCCGGGTTATGGCTTCTTACCGCCTGGACCAGGGCCGCGGGGCAGCCCCTCTCCTCCAGCATCTGCGCCCCCAGGAGCCCGTGATTTTCCGGGTCTTTCGCCGTCCGGTCGTAATCCAGATCGTGAAGCAGCCCGGTCCGGCTCCATAGTTCCCGGTCCTCCCCCAGGTAATCCGCCAGGCGGCCCATAACCGCTTCAGCCGCCAGCATGTGTTTGATTAAGTTTTTGTTCTTCACCTGGCTGTGGAGCAGAGCCAGGCTTTCTTCCCTGGAAAGCATTTAATCACCTCGTTTGATCTGTTTTAAAGAAAAAGAACAGGCAGGACGCCTGCTCCTTGGCTGTGTTGAACTGCTGTGACGCTGGCTTTAGCCCAGGATAAGCAAAACAATGGTAAAGAGCATGAAGATAACTGCCAAAATAGTAGTAGCCAGGCTAAGTTTGTCATCCAACCCTTTTCTCCTCCCGAAAAGGGTTTGGGCACCGCCGGCAATGGTGCCAAGGCCGGCACTGCGTCCCGATTGGAGCAGCACGCTGGCAATTAAAGCGAAGCAGACCACAATGTAGATGACGGTTAGTACCGTAGTTAGCACGGCAGCCCCTCCTGCTTTCCATACTTCACCGGTCTTTACATTGTATCATAGAAGCGTCCCCTTGACAAAGGCTTTTTGGGACATGCCTTTAGGCTCATGTTAATAGACCAGGGGGGACGTGCCCTTTGGCTCATGCCAATAGACAAAACCATACCAGATACGTGCCCCTTAGAATGTCAAGGGGTGAACCAAGGTCAATGTTCCCCTGGCTCATATGTCACGGGTGAGCCAAAGCCATCGTCCCCCTGGGCCAGCAGTCAAGCACGATCCAGAATATGGATAAAGTTGACAAAGTTGACGTGCCTGGCACTAAAAATAGTTGACAAAGTTTGCACTGCCGGCGAAGCGGGCCGCTTCTCCCAGGCTCTCCTCGATGCGCAGCAGCTGGTTGTACTTGGCCACCCGGTCGATCCGGGAGGGAGCCCCTGTTTTTATGGCCCCGGCCCCGGTAGCCACGGCCAGGTCGGCGATAAAGCTGTCGTCGGTCTCGCCGGAGCGGTGGGAGATCAGGGAAGAGTAGCCGGCTTTCTCGGCCAGGGCAATGGTTTGCAGGGTTTCGCTCAAGGTTCCGATCTGGTTCAGCTTGATCAGGATGGCGTTGGCCACCCCCTGCTCGATGCCGTGGGCGAGGCGCTTGGTATTGGTCACAAACAGGTCGTCGCCCACCAGCTTCATCTCCCCGCCCAGGGCCTCGGTCAGCTCTTTCCATCCCGGCCAGTCTTCCTCGGCCAGGCCGTCCTCGATGCTGATAATGGGGAAGCGCTCTTTCAGGCGGCGGTAGTAGTCAATCATCTCCGCGGCGGTAAAGGAACGCCCTTCCAGGTGATAAGCCCCGTCCCGGTAAAGCTCCGTGGCCGCCACGTCCAGGGCCAGAAAGACATCCTCCCCGGGCCGGTAGCCGGCAGCTTCGATGGCCTCGGTGATCACTGCCAGGGCCGATTCGTTGGAATCCAGGTTGGGAGCAAAGCCGCCCTCGTCACCCACGGCGGTATTTAAGCCCCGCGCAGCCAGGATCTTCTTGAGGTGGTGAAAGACCTCCGCACCCATTTGCAGGGAGTGGCTAAAGCTCTCCGCCCCGGCGGGGACGATCATAAACTCCTGGATGTCCACGTTGTTGTCGGCATGCTTCCCGCCGTTTAAAATATTCATGAAAGGCACCGGGAGCAGGTTGGCCCGCAATCCCCCCAGGTAGCGGTATAGAGGGAGGCCCAGCATGGCTGCGGCAGCCCGGGCGGCCGCCAGGGAGACCCCCAGGATGGCATTGGCCCCCAGGCGACTCTTGTTCTCCGTGCCGTCCAGCTTGATCATCAGCTCATCCAGCAGCTGCTGTTCCAGGACGCTTCTCCCTTCCAGGGCGGGGGCAATCTTCTCCCGCACGTTGCGCACGGCCTGCAAAACGCCCTTGCCCAAATAGCGCCCGGCATCTCCGTCCCGCAGTTCTACGGCCTCAAAGGCGCCGGTGGAGGCTCCCGAGGGCACCGAGGCCCGTCCGCTCCATCCTCCGGCCAGGAAAACTTCCACTTCCAGGGTGGGGTTCCCCCGGGAATCCAGGATCTCCCTCGCCTTGATCTGTTGAATCTGTTCTTCCAGCATCTATTTTAAACCTCCCTAAATGATTTTTCGCTTATTTCCCATGCCCGCAAGATTTTAGTTTGCCCCTAGCGGGGAAGAAGCATACTGGTTCCCGTCATCTCCGGGGAAGGAGCCAGGCCGGCCAGTTCCAGGACCGTGGGGGCCACATCGGCCAGCAGCCCCCCGGGACGCAGGGGAGGGGCTTCGGGATCGATGACGATAAAGGGCACCGGGTTCCCCGTATGGGCCGTATGGGACCCTCCCTGGGGATAGGCCATCTGCTCGGCATTGCCGTGATCGGCGCAGATCACCAGGCTCCAGCCCAGCCGCTTGGCCGCCCTCTCGATCTCTCCCAGGCAGCGGTCCACGGTCTCCACCGCCCGGACCGCCGCCGCCATGATTCCCGTATGCCCCACCATATCGGCGTTGGCAAAGTTAACCACCAGCAGGGCATGCCGGCCGGCGGCCATGGCCTCCAGGGCGGCCCGGGCCACCTGGGGAGCGCTCATCTCCGGCTGCAGGTCGTAGGTGGCCACTTTGGGCGAGGGAACCAGGATCCGCTCCTCTCCGGGGAAGGGCTCCTCCCTGCCCCCGTTGAAGAAGAAGGTCACATGGGCATATTTTTCCGTCTCGGCAACCCGGAGCTGCTTTAAGCCGTGACTGGAGTAGACCTCTCCCAGGATTCCCCGCAAATACTCGGGGGGGAAGGCGATGGGCACCTCCAGTTCCACGTCGTATTCCGTCATGGTCACCAGGAAGGGAAAGGGCGGGTTGGGGCCCCGGTCGAAAAAGGGGAATTCCCGGTCCACCAGGGCATGGCAGATCTGGCGGGCCCGGTCGGCGCGAAAATTGAAAAAGATGACGCTGTCCCGGGGGCCGATGGTAGCCAGAGGGGAGTTTTCCCCGTCCACGATTACGGTGGGCTGGACAAACTCGTCGCCCTCCTCCCGGCGGTAGGCCTCTTCCAGGGCGGTGAGAGGATCCGGGGCGGTCCTCCCCCGGCCGTAGACGTAAGCCTGGTACGCCTTCGCCGTGCGCTCGTAGCGCTTGTCGCGGTCCATGGCGTAATAGCGCCCGCAGATGGTGGCTAGCGGGCCGTGCCTCCGGTCCAGGCTGCGCCGGTAAAGGGTCTCCAGGTAGGGGCGGGCGCTGCGGGGAGGGGTATCCCGGCCGTCCAGGATGGCGTGGACGAAAACCCGCTCCAGCCCGGCCTTTTCCGTGAGCTCCAGCAAGGCCAGGAGGTGATCCAGGTGGCTGTGCACGCCGCCGTCGGAAACCAGCCCCATCAGGTGAACGGCTCCCCCCGAGGCGGAAGCGTGGTCCAGGGCTTGAAGCAGGGCGGGATTCTTAAAAAAATCTCCCGTCCGGATAGCCCGGCTAATCCGGGTCAACTCCTGGTAGACGATTCTGCCGGCGCCGATGTTTAAATGCCCCACCTCGGAATTGCCCATCTGCCCCTCGGGCAGGCCCACGGCCTCGCCGTTGGCCTCCAGGAGGGCCCAGGGATTCTCCTTGTAAAAGCGGTCCATGTTCGGGGTGTGGGCCGCCATAATCGCATTGTACTTTTGGTTGGTGCTGTAGCCCCAGCCGTCCAGGATGATGAGTGCTAGCGGTTTCAACGGGCCGCCTCCTGGGCGGATAAAATCAAAGCAGCAAAAGAGTCCACGGCCAGGCTGGCTCCGCCTACCAGGGCCCCGTCAATGGAAGGAAGGGCTACGAATTCACCGATGTTCCCCGCGTTTACGCTGCCCCCGTACTGGACCCGGAGGCGCTCCACGGCGGCGGAACCCAGGCACTCCGCGGCTATCTCCCGGACCAGGGTGGCGGCCCGATGGGCGTCGGCGGCGGTGGCGGCAATCCCCGTCCCGATGGCCCAGACCGGTTCATAGGCGACCACCAACTCTTCAATTAAAGCGGGATCCAGGCCCTCCAGGGCCCGCCGCAGCTGGGTGCCCACCACGACCTCCGTCTCTCCCCGCTCCCGCTCTTCCCGGGTCTCGCCCACGCAGAGAATGGGCCGCAGGCGGTGCTCCAGGGCCGCTTTCAACTTCTTATGTACGGCGGCGTCGTCCTCGCCCAGCAAGTGGCGGCGCTCGGAATGACCGATAATCACGTATTGGACTCCCAGGTCGACCAGCATAGGAGGGGCCACCTCACCGGTAAAGGCCCCCGCCTTCTCCCAGAAGAGGTTCTGGGCCCCCAGCTTAATGGCGCTCCCGGAGAGGGATCTCCCGGCAGCCTCCAGGCTGGTAAAGGGGGGACAGATGACCACCTCTGTGTCGTGGAAATCCTCCTGCCGGGCCTTTATCTCCCGGCAAAAAGCCTCCGTCTCCGCCCGGGTCTTGTTCATCTTCCAGTTGGCGGCGATGATTAGCTTCATCTCATTTATACCTCCTCCTAGCTGGTTTTCTCCTGTAAAACAGCGATGCCGGGCAGCTCCTTTCCTTCCCAGAACTCCAGGGTGGCGCCGCCGCCGGTGGAGATGAAGCTAATTTTGTCGGCCAGGCCCAGCTTCTCCAGGGCGGCCACCACGTCTCCGCCGCCCACCACGGAGTAAGCCCGGCTCTCGGCCACTGCCCGGGCCACTCCCTCCGTGCCCTGGTGGAAAGGCGGCACTTCGAAAACACCCAGGGGCCCGTTCCAGACCACCATCCCCGCTGCGGCCACCGCTTTGCTATACTCTTTCACCGTTTCCGGCCCGATATCCACGGCCTTCCAGCCGGCGGGAACGGCTTCCGGGCTCACCACCTGGTAGGAGGCGTTGGGCTTCAGCTCCTGGGCGATCAGGAGATCCACGGGGAGCTCCAGGCGGCAGCGGCTTTGGCCGCTCTCCTCCAAGAGGGTTTTGGCCAGGTCGAGGCTCTCCGCCTCGTAAAAGGAATCTCCCAGGTCATAGCCCTTGGCGGCCAGGAGAGTGTTGGCCATGCCCCCGCCCACCAGAAGGGTATCCGCCAGCTGCATAAAGCGGCGCAAGACCCCGATCTTGTCCGACACCTTGGCACCGCCCAGGATGGCCACCAGGGGTCGTCCGGGCTGCTCCAGGCACCTGGTCAAAGCCTCGATCTCTTTAATCATGAGCAAGCCGGCCACGGCGGGAATATGCTTGGCCACGCCGGCGGTGGAGGCATGGGCCCGGTGGGCCGTGCCGAAAGCATCGTTAACAAAAAGATCCGCCAGGCGGGCCAGGCGGGCGGCCAGTTCCGGGTCGTTCTTCTCCTCGCCGGGTTCAAAGCGAACGTTCTCCAGCAGCAGGACCTCCCCGGCCTTGCTCTCCGCCACGGCCTTTTCCACCTCCTCGCCTACCACCTGGTCCAGCTTGCGCACCGGCCGGCCCAGGAGCTTGGACAGGTGCTCGGCCACGGGATCAAGGCGCAGCTCCGGCACCACCTTCCCCTTGGGACGCCCCAGGTGGGAAACCAGGATGACACAGGCGCCCCGCTCCAGGAGATTCTTTATGGTGGGCAGAACGCCCCGGATCCGGGTATCATCCTGCACCACTCCATCCGCCAGGGGCACATTCAGATCGGCCCTCACCAGAACTCTCTTCCCAGCAACTTCTACTTGCTCGATGCTGACTTTGGCCACAATCTTCACCCCGTTTTGCAGATTATAGTTGCCTATTGATCCCCGTATAAACTAAACATTATTTTACCAGCAAAAGCAAGGGATGTAAAAGATATTGTTTTTTCTAATAGTTAAGTCTTAAATTAATTATTTCCGGAGATGCGGAGCTTATCCTTGCCCGCGGAAAAAAGCCGTCTCCGGGGCGGTAAGCCTGGAAAAAGGGAAGGCTCCGGGAAGCGCCTTGGCCGCCGGGAACGGGCAGCGGCAGGGCGGGAACTTTGGTCCGGCCGCGCTATGATACGGGTAAAGCTTTAATCCGGGGCGCTCCATAAGGAGCACTCCTGAGACGCGGCCTTAATGGCGCCTCCGGGCCAAAGTTCAGTTAAATCAAGGTTTATGTTCATCCCGCTTCGTCCCAGGGAAATAAGGTGGCCGCCGCCGATACGGAGAATTGCCTCCCGGGCGCCCGGGGAAAGGGCTGTCCCCATAAACTGGCGGATCTTTTCCGACCTCAAGGGGGAAAAGTCAGCCCCCGGCCGGGGAGCGCTGCCGGCGGATGAATCGCCCCTTCGCCCATGGGGAAGGAAAGAGGCTTGGCGGGAAGTGCTTCGCCTTTTACCAATGGAGAAAGCAAGAGGCTTTTTGCTCGGGAAGCACTTTGCCTTTGAACCAGGTTGAAGGAAAGTGCTCGGCCCAGAGAGTGTTACACATATCATCAACAGAGAATAAAAGGTTTTTTACCATGAAGTGCCTGAAGGTTTATTTGCTTCCCTTTCGCCAAAGGGAACACTGGAGGCATTTTGCCCAGGGAGTCCAGCTTCCGGCGGCCAACCCTGGTTTTTTGGGGCCGAACCCGAGCCGGCTCAGGGAGTCCAGCCTCCCCGCCGTTGGGAGGAGGAGGGGATGTTCAGCTCCTGGCGGTATTTGGCTACGGTGCGGCGGGATAGAGGCATCCCCCTGGCCTGAAGCATGCGGGCCAGCTGGGCATCGCTGTAGGGTTTTTGCGGGTCTTCCTGCTTGATCAATTCCTGCAGGCAAAGTTTTACACTGTGGGCGGAATAACTTTTGCCCCCGGGTTCCCCGTAGCCGCGGGAGAAAAAGAATTTCATGTGATAGAGACCCCGGGGAGTCTGGATATACTTGTTGGCCACCGCCCGGCTAACGGTGGATTCATGGACCTT
>LFRQ01000099.1 GCA_001512835.1 Clostridia bacterium DTU022 | reverse complement strand
TGCAGCGATGTTTTGGTTGATCCTCATGTTACCATCCTCCTTGATCTGTTAATTGGGCCTCCTTGCCCTTTTATTTAAACCCTCGCTTCCGCGGCCGCTGTCATGAGAAGCGGGGCTTAAACCCAAACCGTGGCTTTAGCTCCGGTCTGCACCAGGCACCGTTCCGCTAGCGGCGCTCGTCCAGCAAAACCCCGATGAGATCCTGGATCTGGGCCACCACATTGAGGACATATTCCGGGGGGATCTCCCGGATCACCTTGTCGTCCACCAGGTCCACCACCTGGACCATCCAGCGCTCCGATTCCTCGTGCAGCAAAAAGCGCAGGGAGAGGTTGAAGGCTTCTGCGGTGTCGTTGAGCCTCTGGATCCCCGTCTCCAACTGCTCCAGCACGGTCTCCTCCGCCAGGGGGGAGGGCCTCTCCCCCAGGACCTTCTCCCGCTGCTTAACCCGGATGTCCGGCTCGATCCGGCCGGGATCCCGGACGGCCGGACGGCTTTCCTGATGTTCCCGCATCCGATTGAGGGCCAGGGAATCGATACCGTCAATCTTCATCTCCAACACCTCTTTTTATTGGAATAGCCGTTTTTAGATTAAATCCTCCGCTACTTTATATATCGGCAATCGCCGCTTAAAAGTTAATACTTGAGGGAAACTTCCTTAATATATATTTACTCCCCCGGCTTCTTCAGCAGCTCCGCCAGCTTCTCCGGCTGCTCCGCCGAAAGGGCGGCCCGCAGGTTCTCCTGGCGAACGGCCTCCAGGAGCTCCTGGCGGTAGACGGGCAGGGCCCGGGGGGCCGTGATGCCGATGCGAATGGACTCTCCCTCCACGGAGAGGACCTTGATCACGACATCGTCGCCGATGACGATGCTCTCCCCGGGCTTCCGCGTCAGGACCAGCATCTCAGGACTCCTTCCCCGGCTTGGCCCCGCCGTCTCTCTCCGGCGGGCCGGGCGGCCCCAGGGGGACCCGGAGCTGGTCGCTGCGTTCCGGAAGAATGATCTGCTTCGCCAGCTTTTTGGCCACGTTGAACACCACCGGCGCCGCCAGGTTGGTATAAAGCTGCCTTCCTTCGATGGTCACCGTGGTATAGACCACCAGGTCCTCTTCCTTCTCCACCTGCAGCTCCCGCCGGTCTCCTTCCTCCAGCTCAAAGCAGTACCCGGGGAAGAAGGGGAAGGGGTCCACCAGGATCAGGCCGGGACCGCTTTCCGCCGGCTGGAGCATGACAAAAAACGGGTTTCCGGGGATAGCCTCGACGCAGTAGCGCTTCTCCCCCTCCAGGCCGGGGAGCCCCCGGGGAAAGAGAAAGTACTTTTTTACTTCGGTATCTTTTAAATCAACGGTAGCCGGCACGCCATCGCCTCCCAAATCTTTAGCTCAAGTAGTCCACCAGGCTGGGCTGCATCATGCGCGCCGCCGTGGCCAGGGCGGCCCGGTACGCGTTCTCCTGCATCTGAAACTCGGTGATGGTCTCCGCATAATCGATGTCTTCCAGCTCGGAGAGCATCTGCTTCAGGTAGATGCTCTGTTCGAAAAGGGTGTCGTACATGGTCTCCACGCGCAGCTGGCGGGCGCCCACATCTGCCAGGCGCTGCAGGAAGAGGTCGATCCCCCGGTCGATCTTCTCCAGGACCTCGCCGCTCAGGGTTTCGGAATCATCCTCCAGCAAGGCCTGGCAAATTTGCTCCACGGCCTCGAAGACCTCCACCCCGCCGAAGGCCTCCTGCCCGTTCAGATTCATGACCACCTGCTGGAAGGTACCGACCTCCTGGACCCGGTGCCCCAGGTCGCCCCGGTACTCCAGCTGCCCCTCCTCGTTGTACGCATAAGGGGGCTCCAGGGTGCGGTGGCCGCCAAAAATGTACAGCTCGTTGTGCTGGGTGTTGGCCAGAGCCAGGAGGTGTTCCTTCAACTGTACCGCCTCCGAGGCGATGGAGGAGCGCTCCGTATCGCTGTAGGTCCCGTTGGCGGCGGCGACGGAGAGCTCCCGGAGGCGCTGCAGCACCTCCAGCCCCTTCATCAACGCGTCATGGGTGGTGCTCAGCCAGCCCCGGGCTTCGTTCGTGTTCAAGCGGTACTGCTCGTTCCGGTTAAGGGCCGTCTTGTAGAGCATGGAACGGCTTACGCCCACCGGATTTTGTGACGGCTTTGTAAACACCTTGCCGCTGGCCAGCTGGTTGCTGAGGCGATCCAGCCGGTAAAGATTCAGCCGCAGATTTTGGCTTACGGATTCAGCCATCATGCGATGGGTCACGCGCATAACGATCCCTCCTTGGCGGCTTTAGCGTCCCAGTTCATCGATCAGGGTCCCGATCATGTAGTCCACATAGCTGATAAAGCGGGCGGCGGCATGCCAGGCATGCTGAAACTGGATCATGTTCATGACCTCCTCGTCCAGGGACACCCCGGCCACCGCCAGGTGCTCCTCCCGCAGCTGCGTCTCCGCTTTCGTAAACGCCTCCACCATCCGGGTACTCTCCTGCCCCTTCACCCCGATGGAGGCCACCAGTCCGCGGTAGTAGTCAATCATGCTGACCTTGCCCTCGTTCATCACCGGCGCGCTGCGCAGGCGGGATATCTCCAGCGCCTGGAGGCCGTTGCCCGGCTGGCCCCCTTCCGAGGCGGCGGCGATCCGGCTGGGATCCCCCGCCAGTTCCTCGTTAAGGGCAAACTGCAGACTGGGGGGGACGCCGTTGTCTTCAATCTCTTTAAAGAAGTTGATCCCGGTCTCGTTGTACAAGTTGTAGCCTCCCCGGTGCAGCCGGTTGACCTCTTCCACCAGGGAGGATACCAGCTGGTCTATCTGCGCTTGGATCTCGGGAATGGTCTCGTTGACCCCTTGCAGCAGGCCAAACAGCCGTCCCGACTGCGGCTCCACGGCGGTGCCATGGTGGTTTACAATATGCACCGTGCCGTCGAGAGCCATCTCCACATCAAAGGCGTAGGTGTTCTGGTTCTGCACCAGCAGGCTGCCCCCGGCAAAAACATCCACTGCTCCGTTTTCCTTCCGGAACACGCGAATATCGATCAGACCCGAAAGCTCTTCCAGGGCCAGGTCCAGCTGGTCCAGCAGTTCGTTGGAAGTCTGCTTCAGGGCATGGGAAAACAAGATCTTGTCGTTAATGACGGCAATCTCCTTGGCCAGTTGGTTAACCTGCTGCACGCGGCTTTCAATCTCGTCGCGCAGGTCGAAGCGCAGCTCCGTCAGCCGCAGGTAGGTGTCCTGGACCGCCCGGGTAAAAGTCTCCGCCCGCTCCAGCAGCCCGGTGCGGATGGCCGTGCTCTCTGCGGAGGAACTCAGCTCGCTCCAGGCATCGAAGAAATCCCCCAGGTACTGGTTAAGGCCGTATTCCCCGGGCTCCATGAAGATCACTTCCACCCCGCGGTAGGTCTCCTGGCGCATAATCCAGTAGGAGAGGTGGGAGGCGGTATTCATCAACTGGGTCCGATAAAATTCGCTGTGGATGCGCTCCACCCCCGCCACTTTAACCCCGCGTCCGGGAGCCAGGTTCACCCCGGGACTGATCCCGGGCACCACCGCTACCAGGTTAACCCGCTGCCGGCTGTAGCCCGGCGTGTTGGCATTGGCCACGTTCTGGCCGCTAACTTCCATGCCCTTGTACTGGGCCCTCAGAGCCAGTTTTCCGATTTGCAAGCTGGAAAATATGCTCATCTTTCCGCCTCCGTCCTCAGCAGCTGCAGTCGACTTTGACTGCCGCTTCCGAGAGATAGTAACTGCTCACGCCGCTGCTATTGTAGCCCTGGTGGGGGCATATTTTGCTCTTATACTTGCGCAGGAGGAACAGCTGCTCCTGCAGCAGGCTGCGGTTTACTTCCTGCAGGGCATGGAGGCGCTGCAGGCTTTCCCGGATGGATTCCAGGAGCGAAAGGCAATGCTCCCGCTCGCTTTCCGCCACTTCCCTTTCAATGTAGGCGCGGATGCTGGAGCCGTGGGGAACCAGCTCCGCCCTCTCCCGCTCCAGGTGCTGCAGCCGCTGCTGCAGCAGATCGCGATGAGGCTGTGTCTCCCGGATCCGGTTAAAATCGCAGCGAATCAGGCTTTGCTGCAGCTGTTCTTCCGCCTGAAGCAGGTTGGCCATCTGCTCGGCAATATTTTTCAACAACTGTTTCAAAGAAAGGGAGCTCATTCCGCGGTATGGCGGCCTGTTTTGGCATTCATCCCAGGTCAACACAGCCCCATCCTCCCTAGTTCTCTTGATCCCGGCGCAGCATGGCCTCCGCCACCCGGGCCAGGTCCGGACGGTAGGTTCCTTTATCCAACTGCTCCTGCAGGTATTTAAGCCGCTCCGCCCGCTGGGCATCGGGCTGCTGCTCCAGCTCTTTCAGCTCCTGGGCAATCCGGGCAGTTAGCCGGGAGAGCTCCTGGGTCTCCCCGGAAGGCGGCTCCGCCTTCTCCCCCCGCTGAGGGCGGCCGGCCTTCTGCCCCTGCAGGAGACGGTTAATCACGTACAGGTAGTCGGAATGAACTTTCATGGAATTTACCCCCCACTTTTACTTGCTCTCTACTCCTATTATCATAATCGACAGGGGGAAAAATAAATTAAGAGGCAATCTGGAATAGAAAAAATATATCATGGGGACGGTTCTCTTGATAAATTTTTCAAGCGCAGTAGAACTAGGATATAAGGAGAAGGTTCTTCCAAGATATTTTGCCGACGATAAACCGGGGACTGCTTATTTGCTCATATCATGGAGGCGGTTTTTCTGATTTTTTTTGCCGATGGGCCAAGGCTATTTATCTGGCGAGAGCAATATTGCTCTCCAAGCCACGACTGGTCATGCCGGCGTAGGAAGAGGATATTTTAGATCACGAGGACGGTTTCCCCGGTATGTTTTTCATATGGGCCAAGGGCCATTTATTTGCGGAACCAGGGCCTGGTGGCCGGGGCTTGCGCCTCCTTGTCCCAGTAGGCACAGATATTGTGGTAGGTGGAATCGAAATTGAAGCTGGTGGAGCCGATCTTGATGGCAATATTGCTAAATACCTTGCCGAAGTGGACCTTGCTCTCCGCGGGAATTTTGATCACTCCCTGGATACCGGAGGCGCTGTCGGAACCGGCTTCGCCGATGTAGACATCCCCCGCGGCTTCAATGCTCCCTCCCCTGAAGAGCCGTTCAATGCGCACCGTCCCGCCGCAAACAAAGTGGGATTGATATGAACCCGGGCCGGTGATCAGGATATCCCCGGGACAGGTCAGCTTGCTGTTCTGAACATAACCGGCCGTGATGCCGGCCCGGCTTCTGGCTGTCTCCTCTTTTTCAATCTCCTGGCGAGCCTTTTCAATGCTCCGGTACAGCCCCTCCAAAGCCTGCAAATCCTGCAAAAGGGCGGGATCGTAAAGGTTGAAAAAACGGTGGCCGCGGTCAATGATGCCGGCGATCCTTTCCGGCACTTTAAATTCCATATTCGTCTCCAGCTTCCGCATCTGCTCCAACAGTTCCCCCAGATCGGCAAACTTAACCTTGATCAGGGTAAACATCAGCACCGGGAAGCGCTCCCCCACATGCTGACCGCGCTCCTGGAGCGCTTTCTGAAGCTGCCGGGAGGCCGCCAGTAGCTGCTCCAGCCGGGTTTCCAGGGGTACCAGCAGCTTGTGCACATCCATCATAAACAGGCCCACGGAGCCGGCCTGAACCTGGGTCTGAATGCAATTTTGGTGCAGCCGGATGTTCCCACCGGCTTTAAGGTTGGCCCCGGCGGCACTGCCATGTATCTCCAGGTCACCGCCGGCAAGAACCTTCATCCCTTCCTCCACGTCGCCCTTGACGATGAGGTCCCCTTCAAAATAGAGGTTGCCGCTTTCCATGTTGACCGGCCCCTGATGGACATAGAAGTTTTCCACCTGGAAAATATGTTCCCTTCCCCGGCGGTAAACGGGGCGGCCCTTAGTCCGGGCGATTACCCGGGTGCCGTCAGGGCTTAAAGAGGCTCCTTCCCGGCACTTCACCACCGCCGGGACAACGGGTTTGGGAGCAACCTGCTCTCCCGTTACCTTAATGCCGGGCTCCCCCGGGACCGGCGGGTGTATGGTTGCGATCACCGTGCCTTCTTCCACCTGTTGAATGGTATAGCGCTCCCGGTAATCAACCTGCCGTTCGTTTTCCTGGTAGACTACCGGCTTGAGTATCTCCTCGTAATGATACTCTACAAAACCGTTTTGCCCCTGGCGCGGCGGGATCCCCCTGGCCACAACAAACCATTGGTTGGGAGTCGCGCACAGCTCCCTCAAAGCCTGCTCCTCCAACCCAAAAATTACCTTCTCCTGGGCCAGGGCCTCCTTTAAAGCCTCCGGCGTAAAACCGGTCTCCGAAGAAGGCGGAGCACCGGTGCCGGCCTGCTCCCGGCCGCCTGCCGGGCCCTCCTTTTTCCGAGCACTCAACCTGGCCTGGGCCTGCATCCCGTCGGAAGAGATCCTCACGTCCAAGCGGTACTCCCGGGGCTCTTCCCCTTCGGGGAAGCCGCCGCCGGCCTGGTACTCCTCACCGTTGGGCACTCAAATTCCCCCTTTTGAAAACAGGGTGGCATCTTTCGTCATGTTTCTAAAATATTCTGCAAAAGGACGCCATCTCCTGCTGCCCGGCCGGTGAACCGGGCCGGCTTTTTGGCGCCATGCCAGGGCGCCGGCTCAATCCGGCAAGAATATCTTAACTACGATAGGGCACCAGGAGATGCTTGAACTGCTTTGTTGGGGGGTGCTTCCACATTTGACGCCGGGAAGCGGGGAGTTTAAGATAGCATTGGAAGGGGAGAGGTGGTCCTGCTGAAGATTAATCCGGTTTCCCTGATCAAAGAAGCGGCTTTAAGCCTGAACCTGGGCCCGGTGGGGGTGGCCGGAGCAGCCCCTCCCCAGGGGTTGGAGACCATCCTGAAGCGCCGCCTGGAGGAGGGGCGCTGCTCTCCTTTCGAGGAGCAGGAGATTCTCCCCAGGCTCCATCCCGAACTGCTGCTGGAGGGCTGCCGCAGCATCCTGGTCCTGGCCATGCCCTATCCTTCCCCTCGGGAGGACAGCCCTGTTTTCGCCCCTCCGCCCCGGGGCCGGGTGGCCCGCTTTGCCCGGGGACTGGACTATCACCTGCTCCTGCAGGAGCGGGCGGAGCGGCTTCTGGAACTGCTCCGCCGAGAATACCCTTCTTTAAGGGCCCGGATCCTGGTAGACCGGAATCCCCTGGTGGAGCGCCGGCTGGCCCGGCAAGCAGGGCTGGGCTGGATCGGCAAAAACTGCAACCTCATCGTGCCCCCGTACGGTTCTTTTGTGGCCCTGGGCACGGTCCTTCTAAACCTGCCCCTGGAGGAGGACTCCCCGGCGGCCGGAGAGTGCGGACCCTGCCGGCGCTGCCTGGAGGCCTGCCCCACCGGAGCCCTGGAGGCGCCCTTTATTCTAAATCCTTACCGCTGCCTCTCCTACATTACCCAGGCTTCCGGCATCGTGCCCCGGGATTACCGTCCCCTGATGGGCAATCTTCTCTACGGTTGTGACCGCTGCCAGGAGGTCTGCCCCCACAACCGGGAAGCGGCTTTCCCGGACCCGCCCTATTCCTTTGGGTTTTTCCCGGCGGAAACACCCCTGAAGCCCCTGCTGCGGATGAACAAGCAGGAATTTAAGCAGACCGTGGGGCTTACCGCCGCCGGCTGGAGAGGGCTGGCCACTCTGCAGCGCAATGCCGTCATCGCCCTGGGCAACAGCGGGGACCGGGAGGCGGTCCCTATCCTGGCTTCCCTATTGCATAATGATCCTCGCCCCGGGTTAAAGGTGCATGCCGCCTGGGCCTTAGGGCGGCTGGGAGGAAGGGAAGCCCGCCGCTCCCTGGAACAAAGCTGTCGGAAAGAAACCGAGACGCTCCTGCGGGAAGAGCTGCGCCTGGCCCTGGAGCTCACCTAAGCCGCCCGCGGCCTAGCGCTTCCTTTCGCTCCACCAGGTTACCGCTGCGGCGATGGCAATAACTACCCCCGTCCCGGCCAGGGTCCAGCAGCAAAAGGTGGGGAAAAGCCCGCCCTGCATCACCTGGCGCTGGACCTGGTTCACCGGCCCGTGCTGGAAGAGAAGCAGGGAGCTATAGATCACCACCAGCAGGGAGAGAAGCACGGGCAGCAGGTCGAGAAGGGAGCGCTTTTCACTTCCGGGCAGTTTAAAGAGAACTGCCAGCATCCGGGAAACTATTCCATTGTAATAATCCAGCGCCCCCAGGATCACCAGCAGCAGGCCCAGGAAGAGCAGCAAAAGATGCACCATCCCGTAATAGGCGGAAGCCAGGAGCAAAAGCGCCAACACAGCCAGGTCCAGGGCCAGAAACAGGATCAACTTTTTCGTGCTCATCCGTTCACACTCCTGAACAGCAGCTCAGCCTGCTTTCCAGAGCCGCCTACGGTTCGCTTTGCAGAAGCCTTTCCCTTTCCGGAACAAGGCCCGGCCGGGAAGAACGCTCTTTTGCCTTGATTTAAGTCCTCCGGTATGCCCGGATGGAAGACAGCAATTCCAACCAACGCCCCCTTTCCCCTGCTTTCTCCCCATATGTGGAGAGACGAGAGCAAGTACCGGAGCAGGGTACCGGAGGGGGCACCGTTTTCAGATGCCGATGCGGGCGCTCTAGGCATCATATATGTATTGTCCCGGCGCAACCTGTTCCCCAATGAGCTTTTAGCCCCGGCGCTTTAAGGACAGCCCCCGCTTACGCTAGTTATCATACCCGCTGCCCCGGAAGGGGTCAAGCCAATCTGGGGGGCGCTGCCATTCCCCTTTTCCCGCAGCCCTGTCGATTTTCAATATTTCCTGGGAAATAAAAGGGGCCCCTGTCTGCCGGCAGCGAAAAAAGCGGAACCGGCCCCCGGAATAAAACCCTTAGTTCGCCAGGCATTTATTGTGCTTTAGACAAGGGCTGGGAAACCCCGCCGCCGAAGGCAAAAATGTGTATGTGCCGTTCCCCGCCGGCGCCCATTTTGGACAGGACCAGGGAACGGGAACCGCTGATGGAAATAACGGGGGCCCGGGGGAAGTAACAAAATTGAAGCGGATGCTCCCCCGGGGAGGATTAACTGCCGAGCCGAGTTGGAGCGGCCCCTGATCCCCCGCGACTTGCCTCCGCCGGGCCTGCCGGCCCAGCTCTGCCCGGCCGGCTTGCCCTCCTATCTGTTTATCTATTCTATTAGCTTTAACAGGTCCTCGATTTCGGTAACGGGAGCCTGGCAGGAAAAATCCCGGCAAACATAGGCGGCAGTCTTTCCCCCCAGGGGCTGCTGCCCGCGGACAAAGGGGGCCAGGGCTTCGATTTCCGCCCCCTCCTCCCCGGGAGGATGCAGCAGGACTACTTTGTTGGGGAGAAAAGGGCGCCGGAGGGCGCTCAGCATTCTCTGCGTCCTCTCGTCCTCCTTTTTGCCGGCAATGACGATTTCCAGGGAGGGGCCCAGCATAAAGTCCAGGGCGGCCAGCATCTGGGTGTAGGCGGAGGGGTAGCGGGTTATCTCGCCGGAGAAAGCCGCAGCAATGCCCCGGGCCGCCCCTTCCAGGTCCGGGTTCCCGGTGATTCTGGCCAGCCGTATATTGTTTAGCGCGGCAACGGAATTGCCCGAGGGGATAGCCCCATCATAGAGCTCCTTTTGGCGCACCGGGAGCTCCTCCTCTCCCGCCGCGGCAAAGAAGAAACCGCCCCTTTCCTTGTCCCCAAACAGCTCCCTTTGAATTCGGTTTAGTTCCAGGGCCTCCCTTAGAAAGCCGGCTTCAAATGTGGTTTCATAGAGCTCCAGGAGCCCCCAAACCAGGAAAGCATAGTCATCCAGGTGGGCCGGGAGCGCCGCCTCTCCCTCCCGATAGCGCTTTAAAAGCCGCCCACGGGAGCGCAGGCGTGAAAGGATAAATTTCGCCGCCTTCCGCGAAACCTCCGTGTAGATTTCTTCCTCCAGCACCCTCCCGCCCATGGCCAGGGCGGCGATCATCAATCCGTTCCAGTCGGTAAGAATCTTGTCGTCCTTGTAGGGACGAAGGCGCTGCTCCCGGGCCAGGAAGAGCTTAAGCTTCATCCCTTCCAGGCGCCGGAGAAGCTCTTCTTCCGGAAGGCCGGCTTCTTCTGCGATTTCAGGCCAGCTCCGGGTCAGGTAGAGAATATTCCGCTTCGCGGGGGCGCCGGTCGCCTCCTCGCTAAAATTGCCTTCGGGCCGGACATTATAGGCCTTCATGAATAAGGCGGCCTCTTCCAGGCCCAGGCTCTCTTCTATCTCCCCCGCCGACCAGGTGTAGAACTTACCCTCTTCCCCTTCGCTGTCCGCATCTTCGGCGGAGTAAAAGCCCCCTTCCGGGGAGGTCATCTCCCTGATAACATAGGTAAAAATCTCCCGGGCCGTATCGGCAAATTGCTCCTTCCCCAGGGCTTGATAGGCCTCCAGGTAAGCCATGGAAAGGAGGGCCTGGTCGTAGAGCATCTTTTCGAAATGGGGCAGCCGCCACTGCCGGTCCGTGGAATAGCGGTGAAAGCCAAACCCCAGGTGGTCATAGATACCCCCCCGGCTCATCTCCGCCAGGGTATGCTCCACCATCTCCAGGGCTTCCGCGCATCTCGTCCGCTTCCAGTAGCGCAGCAGAAAAGTTAACTGGTGGGGAGCGGGAAACTTGGGAGCGGAGCCGAACCCGCCGTGTTTGGGGTCGTAGCGCCGCTTCAGCTGTTCAAAGGCTTCGTGGAGCACCTCCTCCCCGGGCATTCTGCCGGGGCTGCCTTTTGAAACATTTTGCAGATACTCCATGACCCTTCCTGCAGTCTGAAGAAGCTCCTCCCGGGAATCCCGCCACCGCTTCTCCACCTGAAGAGCCAGCTCCATCAACCCCATCCGGCCGTAGGCGGAGCGCTTGGGAAAATAGGTGCCGGCAAAAAAAGGATGCTTTTCCGGAGTCATCAGGATAGTCAGGGGCCAGCCCCCGCTGCCGGTCAGAGCCTGGCAGACAGACATGTATACGCCGTCGATATCCGGCCGCTCCTCCCGGTCCACCTTAATGCAGACAAAAACCCGGTTCAGCACGGCAGCCACCTGGGGGTCTTCAAAAGACTCCCGCTCCATGACGTGGCACCAGTGGCAGGTCGACAAGAGGCCTCACGAGTACCCAATAGACAAAAAGATAGGCTTATCCTCAAGCCTTGCTCTGGCAAAGGCCTCTTCACCCCAGGGATACCAGTCCACGGGGTTATAAGCGTGCTGCAATAAGTAAGGGCTTTTTTCGCCGATCAGTCTATTGGGCTTCTCCGCGAGTTTCATGGGCATCACCTCCTCGTGGCCGGACCCGGCTTGTCCTCCGTTCAGAGCCCGGGTGTCCCGGGCGCCACGGTTATTGGACAGTTGTTGTGTTCATCAACATTGATCAGTATATCCCGCACCGGTCCCGCTTATTGCTGGGATCTTCTGCTGCCGACGCCTTGACCTCAACGGTTTTTATCAACTGAATTCGACAAATATTGACAGGGCGCGACGGGCAGTAAAGGGTCTCCCCTTGTCTGGTACACGCAACCCGATCATATTTGGCTTGGGTGGCGATGAAAGGGAGCAGCTCTCTACCGAAGCAATTAGCGCCAGGGGAAGCCGGCAGCCAAACCAGCGTCCCAGGCGCAGGAATAGTAGATCCCCGGACACAAGATGGGCTGATCGCAGTATTCCGGCAAAACCATAAGTTATAAAAATTAATAGGCAAAATAATAGCGCCGCGGCCGGCAGCAGCGGCCATCCCCCAGGTACTAGAAAGTAGATAACAAATCCCACTAAAATGTATTCCAAACAGATAACTGCTATAAGGCTATATACAAACTGCCGGACCGTTGTGCTCTTCCCAGTATTGTAAAAAACCGCCCGNNTAGCCGGGGTAGCGGGCCCACCAGGCATCGTCCTCCCGGTAGCGGGTAAGCAGGTCATCCGCCAGCTCTATGAGGACCTCTTTTAATTCAACCTGCTCCGCCCAGCCGGCGGGAATCCCGCCCCATCCCAGGCAAGCCCCCAGGATATTCCCGGTAATCGCCCCGGTGCTGTCGCTGTCGCCGTCATGATTTACGGCGGCAATCAGCGCCTTCCTGAAATCATCCCGGTATTTCAACGCGCAGTAAACCGCTATGGCCAGGGCTTCTTCACCGACCCAGCCCTCGCCGAGCCGGGCGATGGCCTCTGTGTCGGAAAGGCTGCTACCCAGCGCCAGTTCTACCGCCCGGCTCAAGCTGGCGGTGCATTCCTGGTGGCCCTCATGGCTCGCCAGCTCCGCCAGGGTTTCATCAACGGCGTTCTCCAGCTCCCGCCCCTCTATAATCGTGGCGATCAGGTAGGCCAGGGCCCCGGCGGAAAGATAACCCGACGGGTGCCCGTGGGTCAGGGCGGCAATCTCCGCCCCCATCCGGAATGAATTCTCCTTCCGGCAGAACAGGCCCACCGGCGCCACCCGCATTACCCCGCCGCAGCCTTTGCTGTTGTTGACGGGCGCTTCGATGCTCCCCTGCCGCCCGCTCCGGAGAGCGGAAATGCAGCTGTTCCCGGGAGCCCGCCGGGCGTAAAGCGCTTTTATATCCAGCAGCCATCCGTCGTAGACCCATTCATAATCTTTAACCCGGGGATATCCCTGGGTCAGCAGCCAGCGCTGGTAAGCGTGAAAGACCACCGACGGGGGGTGTGGCAGATCCCCCTGTTTGCCCTCCTGGTTTCCGCCCGGAGAAGCCCCTCCGCGGTAAAGATGGTCATCTGGGTATCGTCTGTGATTTCCGCTTTCCCGGAGGAGGCCGGCTGCAACTCCCGGATCCCACCGGGGCCAAATCGCTGAATGATCTCGCTTCGCCTCATGAATTCCACCGGCCAACCCAGGGCATCGCCGATGGCTCCCCCTACCAGACATCCCCTGAAATATTCCTTTTTTCTTATCATGCTTCCTTATCTCCTTATATCCTAGGGACGGTCCTCTTGGTATATTTTTTATATCGGGGAGACGGTTCCTTTTATTTATAGCCAGGCAGAACAGGGGGAGGGTTATCTGCCTTTAAACACCGGCTTGCGCTTCTCCAAAAAAGCGATTACCCCTTCCTTGTGGTCTTCCGTCTGGAAGCATAAACTCTGGGCATAGATTTCCAGCTCCATTACCTGCTCCAGGCTCAGGCTGCTGCTGGCATTCAAGATCTCCTTGGCCAGAGCCAGGGCCACCGCCGGACCGTCGGCCAGCTGCTGCCCCAGCCGGAGCGCCTCCGGCAGCAGCTCCGCCGCGGGAACGACTCGGTTGACAATACCGATGCGATATGCCTCCGCGGCATCGATATTGGCACCGGTGAAGACCAGCTCCTTCGCCTTCGGCAAGCCCACCAGCCGGGGCAGGAAGTAGAGCGCCCCGCAGTCGGGGACGGCGCCCACCTTGATAAAGGCCATCCCGAACTTGGCGGTGTCCGCGGCGATGATCAGGTCGCAGAGCAGGGCCAGGGAGAAGCCGGCGCCCACCGCATAGCCGTTGACGGCAGCGATAACGGGCTTTCTCACCTTGAGCAGCCCCATGAGCTGCGCATAGCCCTCTTGCAGCCACCGCCGCCCCTCCAGGAGATCAAACCCCTGCATCAGGCGGCCGAGATCCCCGCCTGAGGAGAAGGATTTTCCCGTCCCCGTCAGGACGATGCTGCCAATCTCATCGTCGGCGGCCGCTTCGCGGAGAGCGCTGACCAGGTCCCGGGCCAGGGCCGCCTCCAGGGCGTTCATAATCTCCGGCCGGTTCATAGTCAACAGGGCCACCCCGCCGTGCTTTTCATAAAGAAGATGCTCATAGGTTGGCATGATTGCACCGCTCCATTTCTACTGATTTTAATCTTGCTTAAAAAAATTCTTTTTATCAGATATTTTTCCTTTTCCCGCTAGTCAAACTCTTTTCGGGTGCGCCCGAGGCTTTAAATCCCTGCCGGACCGGCCAATGATTTTTCCAGTCCTGGCACCGCAAGCCGGCCTCTTTTTCTCAAGCTTCTTATCNNCCCGCCGCAAAGCCTCTTCTTCCGTTCAGGCTCCAGGGCGTTCCCCCACAGCCGCCGGGAATGGCTGAACCCGCCGAAAGCCTCCCCTCCCCTGAAATAGGGGGGCAGTTGTCGGGGGCAGGCGGGGGTGGTCTCCGGGAAAAGGATCCCTCGGGCGCGATGTAGAACTTGCTCTGGGAGCAGGGAGTCCGTTAATTAGTCCATAAACCCGCCGCAGCAGCCAAGCCCATGGCGCTCCGGCAGACAGATGATTTGGGAAAGCTGGGCAAAGCCAAAATTCCGCTGGGAACAGCAGCCGGCGAGGTGAAAAATATGTCCCTTGCGGTTGGTGATATTAATAAATCCGGAAATAATGAAAAAAAGCATTGCGGCAGGGAGGAATAGCCATTGAACAGCCTGTACCGAAATAAGCTCTACGAGGTTTCCGAAACCCTTGTTGATGTGGCCATGGGCCGGGCCCAGGCCGATCTGGTAATCAAATCCGCCCGCCTGGTCAATGTACATACCGCGGAAATCTTGCCGGAAACGGATGTAGCAGTGGCCGGGGGACGCATCGCCCTGGTGGGAGACGCGGACCATACCATCGGCCCGGAGACCCAGGTGGTTGACGCCGGCGGGAAATACCTGGCCCCCGGCTTTCTCGACGGGCATATCCATATCGAGAGCAGCATGGTAAGCGTGGCGGGCTTCGCCCGGGCGGTGCTGCCCCACGGGACCACGGGGGTCTTTATGGATCCCCATGAAATCGCCAACGTCCTGGGTCTGGAGGGAATCCGCCTGATGCACGAGGAGGGCCGGCACACTCCTTTGCGGGTATTTACCACCATTCCTTCTTGCGTGCCCGCCGCTCCGGAACTGGAAGACGCCGGCGCAGCCATCGGGCCCGCCGAGGTCCGGGAAGCCCTCCGGTGGGAGGGGGTTGTGGGGCTGGGAGAGATGATGAATTTCCCCGGTGTTCTGGCCAATGACGCCAAGGTCCGGGCCATCATTAAGGAGACCCTGGCCGCCGGCAAAATCGTTACCGGCCATTTTGCCATGCCCGCGGAAGGACCGGACCTGCAGGCCTATATCGCCTCCGGGATTAGCTCCTGCCACGAATCGGTGCGCAAGGAAGACGCCCTGCAGAAAATCCGCAGCGGCATGTATGCCATGCTGCGGGAAGGCTCGGCCTGGCACGATATCAAAGAGACCATCCGGGCTGTGACGGAGCATAATATCGACAGCTCCTACTGCCTCCTCTG
>LFRQ01000108.1 GCA_001512835.1 Clostridia bacterium DTU022 | reverse complement strand
CAGGGGGAGATCGTCATCGATTTGACGGGGAAAAAGTCGGGACGGGGCGCTTATCTCTGCAAGGATCCCGCTTGCCTGCAAAAGGCGCTGAAAGGTAGGGGGCTGGAGAAGAACCTGCGCCATCCCATATCCCCGCAAGTAGTGGAAGAGCTAACGGAATACCTCACTGGCGGGAGGGTAGATTGAATTGATTTGCTAGCAGTTACTGGGAGGTGATTGTTGTGGCAAAAGTGCGGGTTTATGAGCTGGCCAAGGAACTGGGTACGACCAGCAAGAAGCTCATCGAAGTAATGGAGAGCATGAATATACCCGTTAACAACCATATGAGCACCCTGGAAGAGGAGCAGGCCGAGAAGGTTATTGCCATCCTCACCGGGCAGCAGACGGATGCCTCCGTTCCCCGGCCCCGGCCGGCGGAGGCCGCAGGGAAAAAGGCTGCGGAGAAGGCTGCGGAGGCCAAGCCGAAGAAGGAGAAGCCCAAAGCCGCAGCCAGGAAGCCTGAGCCGCCCAAGCGGGAAGTTCCGGCGGAAGGGCGCAAGGCCAGAAAAGCCTCTGCCCAGGCGGCCCAGCGCAAGGAAGCGGAGCGCCCCCGGATCCAGCTGGAGGGAAGGGTCACCGTGGGAGAGTTGGCCGGCCACCTGAAGGTGCCGGCGACGGAGCTAATCAAGAAACTGCTGGACCTGGGGATCATCGCCAGCATCAACCAGGATCTCTCCCCCGAGGCCCTGGAGTTGATTGCCGAGGAATACAAGGTGGACCTGGTCCTGGTGGAGGATCCCGTGGAGCAGGAGCTTTTGGAAGACCAGGAGGAAGAAGATGAAGGAAAGCTGCTTCCCCGGGATCCGGTGGTAACCGTGCTGGGGCACGTGGATCACGGCAAGACCTCGCTGCTGGATGCCATCCGCCACGCCAACGTGACCGCCAAGGAGGCGGGGGGGATAACCCAGCACATCGGCGCTTACCAGGTGGAGGTGAACAACAAAAAAGTGGTCTTCCTGGACACCCCCGGCCATGAAGCTTTTACGGCCATGAGAGCCCGGGGAGCCCAGGTGACCGATATCGCCGTCCTGGTGGTGGCCGCCGACGACGGGGTCATGCCCCAGACGGTGGAGGCCGTCAACCATGCCAAGGCGGCAAATGTACCCATCATTGTCGCCATCAATAAGATCGACAAGCCCACCGCCAACCCCGAACGGGTCATGCAGCAGCTGTCGGAGCACGGCCTGGTTCCCGAAGAGTGGGGCGGCGATACCATTTTTGTGCCGGTCAGCGCCCTCCGGGGCGACGGGCTGGATAACCTGCTGGAGATGATTCTCCTGGTGGCCGAGGTGAACGAGTTTAAGGCCAACCCCCACAAGCCCGCTCGCGGCACCGTCATCGAGGCCAAGCTGGACCGGGGAAGAGGAGCGGTGGCCACCGTTCTGGTCCAGGAGGGGACCCTGCGGGTAGGAGACCCCATTATTTGCGGCTCCATCGCCGGAAAGGTGCGGGCCATGCTCAACGACAAGGGCGCGCGGGTTAAGAAGGCCGGCCCCTCCACTCCCGTGGAGGTCCTGGGCTTGAGCGACGTTCCCCAGGCCGGGGACCGCTTCCAGGTGGTCAGCGACGACCGGGTGGCCCGGCAGCTGGCTCAGAAGCGCTCCTACAAGCTGAAAGAGGCGCAGTTGAAATCCCGGCGGGTCTCCATGGACGAACTGTTCAAGCATATCCAGGAAGGCGAAATCAAAGAGCTGAACCTGGTCCTTAAGGCCGACGTTCAAGGCTCCGTGGAAGCCTTGCAGGATGCCCTGCAAAAGCTGAACCTGGAGGAAGTCAAGATCAAGGTGATCCACAGCGGGGTGGGTTCCATCACGGAATCCGACGTCATGCTGGCTTCCGCCTCCAACGCCATCATCATCGGCTTTAACGTGCGCCCCGACGCCAACGCCCGCAAGCTGGCGGAGCACGACCGGATAGACATGCGCCTGTACCGGGTTATCTACGAGCTGATCGATGACATCAAGGCGGCGGTGGCGGGGATGCTGTCTCCGGAATACAAAGAGGTGATTCACGGGCAGGCGGAGATCCGCCAGTTGTTCAAAGTCTCCCGGCTAGGGACCATCGCCGGTTCCTATGTGACGGAAGGGAAGGTGCTGCGCAACGGGCTCACCCGGGTGATCCGGGACGGAGTAGTGATCAACGAGGGGCGGATTGCTTCCCTGAAGCGCTTCAAGGACGATGTCCGGGAAGTGGCCGCCGGGTACGAATGCGGGATCATGCTGGAGAACTTCAACGACTTTCGCGAGGGCGATATCATCGAGATTTATACCCTGGAAAAGGTGAAACCGAAGCTGTAGGAGGGACCGGGGATGTCCTCGACCAGAGCCCGGCGGGTGGCCGAGCAGATTAAGAAAGAGGTAAGCCAGATCATCCGGGAAGTGTTAAAGGACCCGCGGCTGGCGGGCTTGATAAGCGTAACGGGGGTCGAAATCTCCCGGGATTTGCGCTACGCTTCCGTTTATGTGAGCATCTTTGGCGAAGAGGAGGAGATCCAGGGCACCCTCCAGGTCCTGGAGCAGGCTACCGGCTTTATCCGCACCGAGCTGGGGCAGCGGCTCCGGCTCCGCTTCGTGCCGGAGCTCTCCTTCCGCCTGGATCGCTCCATAGAGTACGGAGCGCGCATCGAAGAGGTATTGAAAAAAATTGAACGCGAGCAAAATCGAAATGAGTGATCGGGAAAAAATCATTAAACTGCTCCGGGAAGGAGAGCGCTTTAACCTGGTCTCTCACCAGCTCCCGGACGGAGACAACATCGGCTCCCTGCTGGCCCTGGGGGAAGCCCTGGAAAGAGCCGGGAAAGAGGTGCAGCTTTTTGTCCCGGGAGGCGTCCCCCGACGCTACCGCTTTTTAAAGGGAAGCGAAAAGATACAGCCGGAGATGCGCAGCGGGCAGGACTGGCCCATGGTGGTCCTGGACAGCAGCGACCTGGAGAGGACGGCCAATTTCCAGGAACAGATCCGGCAGGCGAAAATAATCATAAATATTGATCATCATGTTACCAACGAGCGCTTCGGCACCCTGAACTTGGTGGATCCCGGGGCGGCGGCCACCGGGGAGATCATTTACCTGCTGCTGAAGGAGATGGAGGCGGAGATAACAAGGGATATGGCTCTGGCCCTATACGTGGCCATCTCCACCGATACCGGTTCCTTTAAGTTTGAGAATACTACGCCCCGCACCCACCGGGTGGCTGCGGAACTGCTGGAATACAAGCTGAACCCGGCGGTGATATCCCAGCGGGTTTTTGACGAAAGGCCCTATCCTTTTTTCCGACTGCTGGAGAGAGCCCTGGCCGGGCTGGAACTCCATCACGGGGGGAAAATAGCCTGCATAACTCTCAGTTCCGCCATGCTGGAGGAGTGCGGGGCCCTTCCCGAGGACCTGGAGGGGCTGATCAACTATACCCGCAATATCGAAGGGGTGGAGCTGGGGATCATGTTCTTCATCGAGAGCCCGGAAGAGGTAAAGGTGGGCTTCCGGACCAAGACTGTTGATGCCGCCCGCCTGGCGGGCCTGTTTAACGGCGGGGGGCATCCCCGGGCTGCGGGCTGCCGCCTGCGCGGCCGTCCTGAGGAGATCAAGGAGAGAGTCCTGAGGGAGGCGGCAAAACTGCTGGAAGAAGGGTCCAGATCGGACAAGGAAAGCGACGATGCACGGAATTCTGAATCTCAATAAGCCCAGGGGGATGAGTTCCCATGACCTGGTCCGGGAGATCCGGCGGCTGCTGCCGGGGTGCAAGGTGGGCCACGCCGGAACCCTGGATCCCGGGGCCAGCGGTGTTCTGCCTGTCTGCGTGGGCAAGGCTACCCGAGTGGTGGAGTACCTCATGGACCTGCCCAAGGGGTACCAGGCCGCGGTGGAGTTGGGGGTCACTACCGACACCGGCGATGCGTACGGGCGGGTGCTGGAGCGGCGGCCCCTTCCCCCGCTGGAGAGGCGCCGGGTGGAGGCGCTGCTCCAATCTTTCCTGGGGGAGCAGGAACAGCTGCCGCCCCTCTACTCGGCGATAAAGTACCGGGGGCAGCCCCTGTACAAGTGGGCCCGAAAGGGCCGGGAGGTTCCCCGGAAGCCCAGGAAGATTCAGATTTACGAAATTGTCCTGCTCAAGCTGGACCCCAGCGGCAGGCCTCAGCTCACTTTTCAAGTAAAATGCTCCCGGGGCACCTATGTCCGGACCCTGGTGGAGGATATCGGCGCGGCTTTGGGCTGCGGCGCCCACCTTTTTTCCCTGGTTCGCCTTTTTGTAGGGTCCATGACCCTGCTTCAGTCCTGGACCCTGCCCGAAGTGCGGAAAAGGGCTGCTGCGGGAAAGTTGGGGGGGCTGCTGGAGCCCATGGACCGGCCGCTGGCCCATTTCCCCCGGCTCAGCGTGAGCGACGCGGAGCTGCTGGCCTTGAAACAGGGCCAAGTCCTGGAGCTGGAGCTGCCGCCCTCCTGGGCCGCTCCCCGGGGCGGCTCCCTGCTCCGGATCTATGACCGGCAGGGGGCTTTTCGAGCCCTGGCCCGCGGCTTCCAGGAAGGGAAGCGGTGGCGATTAAAGACGGAAAAATTTTTGGTCATGTAAGAGGGAGAGGCGGCATGGAAGTAATAAAGGGAGTAGAAAGCTGGAAAGATCGGGCACCGCTTTTCGTGGCCCTGGGCAATTTTGACGGGGTTCACGCCGGGCACCGGCGCATTTTAGCCAGGGCGGTGGAAAGAGCCGCCGAAGCCGGGGTTAAAAGCGCGGCCCTGGTCTTCAATCCCCATCCCCTTAAAGTGCTGCGGCCCGGGCAGCCCCTTTACCTGCTGACGGATATGGCGGACCGGGCCGGGCTCATGGCTTCCCTGGGCTTGGACTACTTGATCGTGGAGCCTTTTAACCTGGAGATGGCTTCTCTCTCCCCGGAACAGTTTGTAAAAAATATATTAATGGAAAAGCTAAAGGTTAAGGGAGTGGTGGTGGGCTGCGACTACTCCTTTGGGCGAGGCGGCCAGGGGAAAGCGGAAAACATGCGGGCCTTGGGCGAGGAACTAGGCTTTGCCGTGGAGATCTGTCCCCTGGTTCTTGTAGAGGGAATAGTAGTCAGCAGTTCCGCCATTCGCCAGTTTCTGCTCCGGGGAGATGTGCGACGGGCGGCGAAACTGCTCCAGCACCCCTTTTTCCGGAGGGGGAAGGTGGTCCGGGGCCGGGGGATCGGCAACCGGCTGATCTATCCCACCGCCAACATCGGCGTCTCCCCCGATCTCCTCTGGCCCGGGTACGGAGTATACCTGACCGCCGTAGGCGGCCTGGAAGGAGGCTGCTTGTTCGGGGTAACCAATGTGGGGCCCCAGCCGACCCTGCAGCGGGAGGAGCCCTCCGTGGAGACCCATATCCTGGACTACCGGGGTGAGCTTTACGACCGGGAAATCTGCCTCTACTTCCTGGAGAAGCTCAGGGAGATCAAGGCTTTCCCCAGCACGGAGCATTTGCGGGAGCAGATCGGCCGGGATATCGCCCAGGCCAGGAAGTTAATCGAAGGCCGCTACGCCGGCTTCAGGGGGGAGGCCGGGTTTCCTCTTCCCGGGGCGGCGGCGGGAGCGGACCGGAATTAGCCCGCCCCTAAATCTTGCAAGAGGGCAAAAAGCCGCGTTAAGCGGGAAAACCCTTTGTTTACAAGCCGCTTTTACTATGTTAAAATTACAAAGATGAACCGCAGGCTCGGGAGCGCGCATCCCGGCGGCTATCTGAGCCTTGAGGCGATTACAAGCTTGGAGGGAGGGAAAAAGATGCTGCCATCGGAACGGAAAAAAGAGCTGGTCCGCACTTACGGCTTGCACGAGAATGACACCGGCTCACCGGAAGTGCAGATTGCCATCTTAACGGAGCGGATCAACTATTTAACGGAGCACCTGAAGGTCCACAAGAAGGATTTTCATTCCCAAAGGGGCCTTTTAAAAATGGTGGGCCGCCGGAGAGGCCTGTTGAACTACCTGAAAGACAAATCTCCCCAGCGGTACCAGGCGATTATTAACAAGCTGGGACTGCGCAAATAAGGGGAGCCAGGGGCCGGGGGCAAATGCGGGGTTGAACCCCGCTTTTCTTCCGTAATGGGTCCCCGGATGGCCGGGAAAAGACTTCGCCGGAAAAAATCTAATAAAAAGGAGGGTACCTGTTTGGAGATATTTTCCCTGGACTTAGAAGGAAGACAATTTTCCCTGGAAACAGGAAGGCTGGCCAAGCAAGCCAGCGGGGCGGTGCTGGTTCGCTACGGCGACACGGTAGTCCTGGTTACCGCCACCATTTCCGACGAGCCCCGGGAGGGGGTAGATTTCTTTCCCCTCACGGTGGACTATGAAGAGAGACTTTACGCGGTGGGCCGGATTCCCGGCGGTTTTATAAAGCGAGAAGGACGACCCACGGAGAAGGCGATTCTCAGCGCCCGCTTGACGGACCGCTCCCTGCGGCCCCTTTTCCCCAAGGGACTGCGCAACTCCGTGCATATTGTCTCTACGGTATTATCGGTGGATCAGGATTGCCCCCCGGAGATGCTCTCCATCGTCGGCGCCTCGGCAGCCCTTTCCATTTCCAAGATACCCTTTGCCGGTCCCGTGGGAGCGGTAATCATGGGCATGGTCGACGGGCAGCCGGTAATTAACCCCACGGTGGAACAGACCCAGAAGAGCGATCTGTACATGGTCGTGGCCGGGACCAAGGACGGCATCTTGATGGTGGAGGCCGGCGCCGGGGAGCTCAGCGACGAAGATCTGCTGCGCTGCATCGAAGCGGGTCACCAGGTGATCAAGAAGCTGGTGGCACTCCAGGAGGAGATGGTGGAGCGCGTAGGGGTTCCCAAGATGGAGGTCCCCATCTACGAGCCGCCGGCGGAGCTGGTGGAGCTGGTGGGACCGGGCCTGCGGGAAAAGATCAAGGAAGCCCTGCAAATCCACGAGAAGCAGGAGCGGGAGGAGCGGCTGGGCCAGATCAAGGAGGAACTGCTGGCTACATACCTGGAAGAGTACCCGGAGAACGAAGATGACCTGAACGCCATCTATAACGACATTTTGCGCGAGTCCCTGCGCACCATGATCCTCCAGGAGGGGATCCGCCCCGACGGCCGGAAGGCGCGGGAGATTCGGGAGATAACCTGCGAAGTCCCCGTTTTGCCCCGGACCCACGGATCGGCCCTCTTTACCCGGGGGCAGACCCAGGTTCTGAATACCTGCACCCTGGCCACCCTGCGGGATATGCAGATCCTGGACGGCCTGGGGCTGGAGGATTCCAAGCGCTTTATCCACCACTACAACTTTCCTCCCTACAGCGTGGGCGAGGCCGGCTTTATGCGCGGCCCGGGCCGGAGGGAAATTGGACATGGCGCCCTGGCGGAAAGGGCTCTGGAACGGGTGGTGCCCAACGAGGAGGAATTCCCCTACACCATTCGCCTGGTTTCCGAGGTCCTGGAATCCAACGGTTCCACCTCCATGGCCAGCGTCTGCGCCGGCTCCATGGCCTTGATGGATGCGGGAGTCCCGGTATCCAAAGCGGTGGCCGGAGTAGCCATGGGCCTGATTAAAGAGGGCGAAGAGGTGGTGGTCCTGACGGATATCCAGGGGATCGAGGATTTCCTGGGAGACATGGATTTCAAGGTGGCCGGGACCAAGGACGGCATTACGGCCCTGCAGATGGATATCAAGATCAGTGGGCTCTCCATGGAGATCATGGGCCGGGCCCTGAGCGAGGCCATCGACGCCTACCGGCGCATCTTGGAGATCATGAACCAGGCCATCAGCGAGCCGCGGCCCGAACTCTCTCCCTATGCCCCGCGGATGATCACCATGCAGATCGAGATCGACAAGATCCGGGATGTTATCGGACCGGGCGGCCGCATGATCAACAAGATCATCGCCGAAACGGGCGTTGAAATCGATATCGAGCCCGACGGGAAGGTTTACATCGCCGCCGTGGATGAAGAGGCGGGGAGGAAGGCCAAAAAGATGATCGAGGCCCTGGTAGAGGACGTGGAACCCGGCAAGACCTATTTAGGCCGGGTGACCCGGGTGGAAAAATACGGTGCTTTCGTGGAGGTGCTCCCCGGCAAGGAAGGGCTGCTCCATATCTCGCACCTGGACCACCGCCGGGTGGAGAGGACGGAAGACGTGGTCAACCTGGGCGACGAACTGGAGGTCAAGGTCTTGGACATCGATGAAAAAGGCCGGATCAACCTTTCCCGGAAGGCGCTGCTGGAGAAGCCGCCGGCTTTGGAGAAGCGGCCTTCCAAGCGCCGCTTTCCCCGCGGCAAAAGAAAACCCTAGACTCTAGGGTTTTTTTATTTTCCCAATCCCGGAAGGGGCAGGAAGAAGACCTGCTTTAATTCCGGGTTTTTTGATCCCTTTTTTCTTCCGGCATCTCCCTGAATACTTGTTTACCGGACGGCATAAATATACATAACACCGATCCTGGAGAATGCGGGGTGGCCATGCTTGCCGTAAAAGCTTCCTGGGGAAAGCTGTGGTGGGGGGTCCTGGCCGGCCTGGCGCTGCTCTTTTTGATTGCTTTGAAGACGGTGCCCGGGGCTCCGCCCGAGCCCCTTTATTTTGTTCCCGGGAACCCGGGAAAGGTGGCCTTTACTTTTGAAGCCCTCTGGGGCACGGAAGGCCTGGAGGAGATCCTGGCCGTCCTGAAGCGGGAAGGGGTGCACTGCACCTTTTTTGTAACCGGCCCCTGGGTGACCAGGCACCCGGAGTCAGCCAAGGCTATTATCGGCGACGCCCACGAGCTGGGGAACCATAGCTGTTCCCACCGCAGCCTCCTTTACGCCGACGAGGAGGAGATCACCCGCGAGATCAGGGAATTCAACAGGATTACCGAAGCTCTCCTGGAGTACCGGGCCCCCGTTTTCCGGCCTCCTTATGGAGCGTACAACGGCCTGATTCTGGCCAAGGCGCACCGGGAAGGGCAGAGGACTGTCCTCTGGTCCCTGGACAGCCGGGACTGGATCAGCGCCTCGGGGGAGGAGATCCAAGTGCGTTTCAAGGAGCGGCTCCAGGACGGCGCCATCGTCCTCTTTCGGGTTGGCGCCCCGGAGCTTCCCGGCATTTTGCCGGAGTTGATCAAGTTTGCCCGGGAGCGGGGCTACGAACCGGTCAAGGTATCCCAGCTTCTGGACCGGAGCTGAAAGGGGGTACAGGATGAAGGGGAGAGGTCTTCTTCCCCGGCGGCGCCGGCGCTCCGTCATCTGGCTGCTGGTGGGGCTGGCCCTGGTCCTGGCGGTCTTGAACCGTTACCAGGAACCTCTCCGGCGCTATTTTTGGGGCGTTAAAAAGGAGGTCGTTTTCGCCGGGCAGTCCATGGAGGGGCTTTTCGCCTTTGAAGTGGCCCGGGTGGTGGATCAGGTGGCGAAAAATGAAGGGCGGGAGCCGGTAGATGCCGTCCTGGACGAAGAAAAAGAAGGGATCATTCCCGAGCTAAACGGGATCGCGGTGGACCGGGAGGCCACGGTAGAGGCGATCATGAAAGCCCGGCGGGGAGAGAGGATCGACCCGGTATACGCCGAGGTTCTCCCCTCCCTCCGCTGGGAGCATTACCCGGAACGGCCTGTTTTTCAGGGCAATCCGGGGAAGCCGATGGTCTCTTTCATGATTAACGTGGCCTGGGGAGAGGAGTACCTGGAAGAGATGCTGAGGATCCTGGCGGAGCACCAGGCCAAGGCCACCTTCTTTTTAACGGGGCGCTGGGCGGAGAAGAACCCGGAGCTGGTTAGGCGCATCGCCGCGGAAGAGCACGAGCTGGGGAATCACGGCTACTCCGATGGGGAGCTCTTCAGCGAGATGGAGGCGGAGGCCATGGCCGCCTCCCTGCGGCGAACCAATGAGGTTGTCTTCTCCGCCTGCGGAAGGTACCCCTATTACTTCACCCCCCACAAGGGGGAGTACAGCCCCCTGGCCCTGCAGGTAGTCTCCAGGCAAGGGATGAGAACGGTGATGTGGACCCTGGATACCGTGGACTGGAGCAAGCCCGGGGTGGAGCAGATGAAGGCGAAGATCCTGAATGGGGTGGGCCCCGGGAGCATCATCCTGATGCATCCCACGGAGGATACCCTGGCCCTGCTAAGGGAGATACTGCCGGTTTTAAAAGAAAAGGAACTGGCCGTGGTCACGGTGGGGGAGCTGTTAAGCCCCTCCTGGTTTTTCCGAAAGCGTTGAGGTGTTCATGTCCAGAAAAACAGTTTTTTTCGCGGTCCTGGCTTTGCTGGTTCTCACAGCGGTCTTGACCCTAATCCTTACCGGGGTCCCCGGGGAGCGCCGGGTTGGACGGGGGGTCACCCTGGAGGGGGTGGCGGTGGGCGGCATGAAGCGGGCCGAGCTGGAAGCCCTGGTCCGGGAACTGGCCCGGGAGGTCCGGCGCCCTCCCCGGAATGCCTACGCCGATCCCGGCAGCGGCGCCTTTGTGGCCGAAGTCACCGGCCTGGAGGTGGACGTGGAGGCCACGGTGGAGGCCGTTATGCAGGCCCCTCCCCGCAGCCAGGTTCTGCTCAAGACGGTCCAGCTGGATCCCGAGATCACCCTGGACCACTACCGGAGAATCGACCGGGAGATCGGTGCTTTTCACACCTTTATCGGCGGAGGGGGCGGCCGGGCGGTAAATATAATCCTGGCCACCACCTCCCTGAACAATTACCTGCTCCAGCCGGGGGAGGTATTCTCCTTCAACGACGCCAACGGCCCCCGGATCGCAGAGCGGGGGTACCAGTACGCTCCCATTATCGTGGGGAACACCGTTGTCCCCGGCCTGGGGGGGGGCGTCTGCCAGGTCTCCACCACTCTCTACAACGCCGTTCGGCGGGCCGGACTGGAGGTGGTGGAGCGCTATCCCCACAGCCAGCCCGTAGGCTATGTGCCGCCGGGCTGGGACGCCACCGTTTCCGACTACCTGGATTTCAAGTTTCGGAACAGCACCGACGGCCTGATTATGATCCGGGCCGCCTGCTGGGGAGGGCGGATCGATATTCGAATTTATAGCGAATAACGGGCAACTTTGTGGTATCGTATTAGTAGAATAAAGAGTAGCCGAAGGGAGAGCCTTATATGCCACAGCCGATTCAGCTGAAGATTAAGCAGTTGCCCCACGCCTACGGGCTGCCCCTGCCCCGCTATATGACCGAGGGAGCCGCCGGCATGGATATCCCCGCCGCCGTAACGGAGACGGTAACCCTGGAACCGGGAGAGTACAAGGCCATACCTACAGGCCTGCAGGTAGCCGTGCCGCCGGGATACGAACTGCAGATTCGTCCCCGCAGCGGCCTGGCCCTTCACCGGGGAATCGGCCTGCTCAATTCGCCGGGAACCGTCGACGCTGATTACCGGGGAGAGATAAAGGTGATCCTGATTAACCTGAGCCGGGAGAAGTTCCAGGTCCGCCGGGGGGAGCGCATTGCCCAGATGGTTATCTGCCCCGCCCCCAGGGTGGAAACGGTATTGGTGGAGGAACTGGAGAGTACCGCACGGGAGGAAGGAGGTTTCGGGCATACCGGTCTTTAATGCGCTTAAGTGAACTTTCCCGGAAAGAGCTGGTAGATATTAACGAAGGGGCATTCTGGGGGCCCGCCGGGAAGGCGGACCTGGTCATCGATGAAGAAAGCGGTGCCATCGCCTCCCTGATCCTGGGCGGGAGCCCCGGCATCCTGGGCATCGGTTACAGCGAAGAGACGGTCATCCCCTGGTCGGCGCTGGTCAAGATCGGCAAGGACGTGATCATCTTTAAGCTGCCCGAAAGCTAGGCCAGCAACGCCTGATAAGGACGCCTTGCTCGCTGCCGCAGAATAAAAAGAGAGCCAAGGGAAACAATAATCCTCAGAGTTTAAGTTATGACAAGGAGGAAACTTGATGAGCAAGGTTGTCATCGGCGTATTCCATGATCATGAACAGGCCGAGGATGCGGTAAACGAGCTTAAGGAGCAGGGCTTTGAAAAGGAGATCTCCCTGATTGCCAGGGAAGGGGACCTGGGAAGGCAGGATCTTTCCGAGGGGGCTTTCGCCGGGGGGGCCGTCGGCGGTATCGCCGGCCTCCTGGCTGGTGCGGGAGCCCTTTTAATTCCCGGGATCGGTCCCATCCTGGCGGCGGGACCCCTGGCCGCCACCTTGACGGGAGTGGTGACGGGGGGTATTGCCGGAAGCCTGGTAGATTACGGCATCCCCGAAAACAGGGGCGCGTACTATGAAGAACAGGTTCGCCAGGGGGGGATCCTGGTAAGCTTGAAAGCTGAAGAGGAAGATGTGGAGAACGCGGCTTCCATCCTGAGGGACTATGGAGCGGAAGACGTGGAGAGCCACGGCTGAGGGAAAAGTGCCGATGCATAACTGCCCCCGGGTCGGGTCCTGGCCTGCCCGGGGGTTTTTATTAACCATCTTTCGGCGAGAAACATATACTAGCAAAAAGCCTGCGAGGTTTTGGCAACAATATGTTTCAGGACCTGGTTGTAATCATTATTGGCGGAGACTGCCGCGAAGTGGAGCTGTACCGCTGCTGGAAGGAGTCCGGCCCCGTGGTCAAGATGCTGGGTTTTGAGGAAGCCCCGGAGATACCGGAAGCGGACCTGGCGGAAAAGGAAGACCTGGAGCGGGCCCGGGTCCTGATTGCTCCCCTTTCCGGCATCAAGGAGAACGGGAGCGTCCTCTCCAGGTACTCTCCGGAGCCGCTGCTTATAGCCCCTTTTCTGAAGGCTACCGTCAAACCTGTTCTCCTGCTGGTGGGATCCGTTTCCCCCAGCCAGAAAACGGTGTTCAAGGAGAATATTGAACTGGTGCTTACCGGGGAGGACCAGGAGTTGGCCCTGCTGAACGCCATCCCCACGGCGGAAGGAGCCATTCAAAAGGCCATGGAACTGTCCGAGATTACCCTTCATGACAGCAGTGTCCTGGTGATGGGCCTGGGGCGCTGCGGAACGGTTTTGGCCCGTAAGCTGGCCGCCCTGGGCTGCAGGGTGGCGGTGGCGGTGAGGCGCCGCGAAGCAGGAGCCCTGGCCCGGACCATGAGCATGGATTACCTCTATATGAACGAGATTGCCCGGCATGCTCCCAAGTTCGATTTCGTCTTTAATACCGTTCCCGCTCCGGTGCTGGATGCCTCCACGCTGAAAGAGTTTCGCCCGGGGACCATTATCATCGACCTGGCTTCCGCCCCGGGGGGTACGGATTTTTTGGCGGCCCGCCAGCGGGGACTTAAGGCGGTGCTGCTGCCCGGCCTTCCGGGAAAGGTGGCTCCGCGTAGCGCCGGGAGAATCCTGGCCCGGGTCTATGAGCGGATTATTCGGGAGAAGATGTCCATATAATCGGGAGGGAGAAAGGTGTTGCAGGGTAAGAAGATCGGTGTGGCGATGACCGGGTCGCACTGTACCCTGGAAGAGATATTTAAAGAACTGATCAATATCAAAAAGGCGGGGGCGGATATTTACCCCATTGTCTCCCCGGCGGTACATAATACCGACACTCGGTTTGGCACCGCCGCCCAGGTCTGCCGGCA
>LFRQ01000057.1:26943-32157 GCA_001512835.1 Clostridia bacterium DTU022 | reverse complement strand
CCAGGCCATCATCGAGGAGCTGGAGCGGGAAGAGGAGAGGGGCTAGCCGGCCCCCAAGGGGAAAATTAAGCGGAAAGCGCAGGGACGCCGTCCCGGGACGGCGTCTAACTATGTACAAGGGTAGGCTCTTTGAGCAGACCTTTGAGCTTTGGTTAAGGGAGACTGAAATATGAGCTGGGAAGAAGAGTTGGCGGCCCTGGTGCCCTGTTACGACGAAAACGGCGGCAACGCCACCCTGATCTACTCCGCGGGAGGCGCCGTGGAAGCCGACCGGCGCAGCGTAAAGGCGAACCTCCGCCGGCTGGCCAGGTTCTACCAGGTGGACCTGGAAGCGGCCCGCCGCCGGTACGGGCAGTACCTGGGGAGGGCCCAGGGGGTGCCCCTGCCTTTTTCCCTCTCCCTGGTCCTGGTCCCGGTAAAGATGCGGGTGCCCGTGGGGAAAAACGACGGCGCCGACGGGTATGTCAACCCCGGGGCGGTTCAGGGGTGCCTGGAGGCGGATCCCGGGGAGGAACCGGTGCGCAGCTTCCTCCTCCTGAAAGGGGGGCATCGCCTCCCTTGCTATTTAAAGGCGGATACGGTAAACCGGCGCCTAAAAACGGGGCTCCTGGTTCACGACCACTACCGCCGGGAGGTGGCTTTGAAGGGAGACCCTCCTTACTGGTCCCTGCTGGAGCGGATCCTGGAACTGGTGATTAAGAAAGGAAGCTCAAATGGCCGGGCCCCCTAAGCCATCCTTCTTTCCCCGGGCGGCACGATTTTGTTGGGGAAGAGGGTTTGCCCCCGGACTTGTAGAAAAAACCAAGCGGAGGGGTGAAGCCCTTGCATGAGCGCAAGTCTCTGGTTTTAGGCTTATGCCTGGCCTTGGCAATGGTGCTGGTGATGATCGGTGCCGGCTCCTGCACCAAAGACTCCGGAAATGAACCTGGCGGACCCGGGGGAAAGGACCCCGCGGCCGGGGAAGAGCCCGGAGGCGGCAAGCATGAGGAACCGGCGCTGCCCGGATCGGTGGATGAAGAAGGCGATTGGGAGAGCCGGATCTTTATCGTTAAAGAGGGTTCTCTGTACGAAGTAGATCCCCAGGAGCTTAAGCCCGCTTTTTTGGCGGAACTCCCCGAGGGATATGCCCTGATCAGCGGTCCTTTCTGCCGGGAGGAGGGAGAAGCCGTCAGCCTGGTCCTGCGGGACCCGGATCACGCCCCCTGGCTGTACACCTTCCAGAAAAACGGGCCCGGCTGGGTTAAGAAGCCCATTGCCGGGGCCACGGAGTGGGAGGGGTGGACCGACGGCTTTATCCCGTCGCCGGATTACGGGGAACTGGCCTGGTGGCGCGTGCGGCGGGGAGAATACCATGATATCGTGGAGCTGATGCTTACCGACCTGGAGAAGGGGGAATCCCGGACCCTGGCGGTCTTTAACCAGGAGATGCTCTACCCGGTGGGCTGGTCCCCCGATGGAAGCGCCTTGGTCATGCAATCGGAGCTCCTGGAGGTCGACGATTACAACACTTACTTCTACTGGCTGGAGATCGGTCCGTCTCCCCGGGAGATTGGCTTTATAAAGGATCACCTGCACGAACCCTGGCTGCAGAAGACGGGGCAGAGGCTCCCATTTTCCCAGGATCATATTGTGGAGTGGCTCTTTGTGGCCTGCAATCCCTACCGCCCCGGGGAGATCTGGTTTAACGAGCTGCGCTCGGAAAATACAGGCCTGCAGGAGGGCGGTTCTACGGTAAAATTAAAGCGGATTCAGCGCCAGGGAAGGGGTTATAGCGACCTGGAGCTCCCCTTTGAGCGGGGGCATATCTGGAAGGCGGCGGGCCATCCCGCCCGGATGCAGCTTCTGCTCTGGAGCAACAGGAAGCCTTATCCCACGCTCAAATATGAACTGTACCTCCTTGACCTGGAGAAGAATAGGCAGTCCCTGGTGGCTTCGGGCGTGGAGGCGGCGGGCTGGTGTTTTTTTGAAGCCGGGGATTAGGAGCTCTGCTTGTTCCCCATACGGCCACTTTGTCATCAACGGTTGGCTCTCCTTTAGCCGGGCTAGTTTATAGTTTGTATTTATTTTATATGGTGATAAGTACGCCGGGACGGAGACGACTTGCTCCATTGTTTTTTAAACCGGGGCCTGTGGTAAAGTAATCGGTGAAGACGGAGGGTTGGCCATGGTTAACCGGGAAGGGGTAACCCAAGTCCGGATCGATTTACCGGTAAAGCGAATCGGCTTAATTTCGGACACCCACATACCTAGCCGGGGGAAAGCCTTGCCCAGGCGCATCCGCTACGTTTTCCAGAAGGTTCAACTAATCCTTCATGCCGGCGATATCGTGGAGATGAGCGTGCTGAACGAGCTGCGCCGGCTGGCCCCCGTGGAAGCCGTGGCCGGGAATATGGATCCGGCCCCGCTGCATATTTGCCTGGGTCGAAAGAAGTTGATCCGGGTGGGCCGGGTCAAGATCGGCCTGGTCCATGGGGACGGGGGCTTTGGAGGCGCCCTGGAGAGAGCCCGGAAGGCCTTTTCGGGGTATGATCCGCAGGTGATCGTTTTCGGCCACAGCCACCGGCCCTACTGCCGGGAAGAGGAGGGAATCTGGCTGATCAACCCCGGTTCGGCTGTAGACCCGCGTTGGGAGCCCGGCCCTTCCTGCGGGCTGTTGACCATAGAAGGGGATTCTATCCAGGGCCAAATTATCTACCTTTAACCCCGGCTTGTGTTCCTGGCGGCCGCCTGTTCGGACAGCTTTTGGGCCTATTATGCTTATTAAAGGCCGGCTTCCCCTCCTCCAGGAGGAAGCGGGGGATAGCAATTTTATGGTTTATATTATAATATATGTTATAAACAAATGGTGCAGGAGGGCAAAAAGTTGGACAAGGAAAAGGTAAAAGAGATGATTCGGAATGAAGCCAAGGACAACCGGCTTTCCTGCCGCAGTGCTTTCGCCATCGCAGAAGCTGCCGGCTGCAGCACGGCCCTGGTTGGAGAGCTGTGCAACGAGCTTAAGGTGAAAATCGTCGGTTGCCAGCTGGGTTGTTTTTAGTTATCATGGTAATTACCATTAGTATAATCTTTCTTCCATAAGCAAATAATAACTTTGAGCTTTAAAAACGCGAGAAACAAGGAGAATTTCCAAGAAATATCCTGACTTCCAGCCTGGCAAGGAATTATATCCTTTATAACTGGGCCCGTTGGCGGTTGATAAAGAAGGGTAGTTTGGATAATATTTTTTATGGCCCTTGTTAGCACTCAGCATTAGTGAGTGCTGCTAATATTGTCACCCCCATTATCACTAACACCATAAAGGAGGCAAGCTTATGAATCTCAAACCGTTAGGTGACCGGGTAGTGGTCAAAGTCCTGGAATCGGAAGAGAAAACCGCCAGTGGCATCGTGCTTCCCGACAAGGCCAAGGAGAAGCCCCAGGAAGGCGAAGTAATGGCCGTCGGCCCGGGGAAAGTGCTGGAAAACGGAACCCGCCTGGAGATGGAGGTAAAGGTGGGGGACAGGGTCATCTTTTCCCGTTATGCCGGAACCGAAGTAAAAGTCAAGGGTGAAGAATACCTGATTTTAAGATCCGATGATATTCTGGCTCTGGTCCAGTAATCTTACGGCTAAGGAGGTCATTACTTAAATGGCGAAGCAGATCCTGTATAGTGAAGAAGCCCGCCGGGCCCTGGAGAGAGGCGTAAACAAACTGGCCGATACCGTAACCGTTACCCTGGGACCCAAAGGGCGCAACGTGGTGTTGGACAAGAAATTCGGCTCTCCCCAGATTACCAACGACGGGGTAACCATTGCGCGGGAGATCGAGCTGGAAGATCCTTTTGAAAATATGGGGGCGCAGCTGGTTAAAGAAGTGGCCACCAAGACTCAGGATGTAGCCGGTGACGGAACCACCACCGCTACCCTGCTGGCCCAGGCGATCATTCGCGAGGGAATGAAAAACGTTACCGCCGGGGCCAACCCCATGATCCTGCGCCGGGGTATCGAAAAAGCGGTGACGGTAGCCGTAAAAGAGCTGGAGAAGCTCAGCAAGCCGGTGGAGACCAAGGAAGATATCGCTCAGGTGGCCGCCATCTCCGCCGACGACGAAACTATCGGCGAACTGATTGCCGAGGCCATGGAAAAGGTGGGGAAGGACGGCGTCATTACCGTTGAGGAGTCCAAGGGCTTTACCACCGAACTAAAAGTAGTGGAAGGGATGCAGTTCGACCGCGGCTACATCTCCCACTACATGGTTACCGATACGGAGAAGATGGAAGCGGTCCTGGAAGATCCCTTTATTTTGTTGACGGACCGCAAGCTTAGCAATATTCATGACCTGCTGCCCCTGCTGGAGAAGATTGTCCAGAGAGGAAAGCAGCTGCTTCTGGTTGCCGAGGATGTGGAGGGCGAAGCCCTGGCCACCCTGGTAGTCAACAAGTTGAGAGGAACCTTTACCTGCGTTGCCGTCAAGGCGCCGGGCTTCGGCGATCGGCGCAAGGCCATGCTGGAAGATATCGCCGTATTGACGGGCGGCCAGGTTGTCTCCGAAGACCTGGGCATCGACCTGAAGAACGTGGATATCAATATGCTGGGACGCGCCCGCCAGGTCCGGGTCAGCAAGGAGGAGACGGTGATCGTTGACGGTGCCGGCTCTCCTGAAAATATCCAGAAGCGCATCGCTCAAATCCGCAGCCAGATCGAAGAGACTACCTCCGACTTCGACCGGGAAAAGCTGCAGGAGCGCCTGGCCAAGCTTTCGGGCGGGGTCGCCGTCATTGAGGTAGGCGCCGCTACCGAAACGGAAATGAAGGAGAAGAAGCTGCGCATCGAGGACGCCCTCTCCGCTACCCGGGCCGCCGTGGAGGAAGGTATCGTCCCCGGCGGTGGGGTGGCTTACCTGAACGTTACCCGCGCCTTTGATGCCCTGGAAAAGGAGCTTGCCGGGGACCAGCTTACCGGCCTGGCCATTGTCAAGCGGGCCCTGGAGGAACCGGTGCGGGTTATTGCCAGCAATGCCGGTGCCGAAGGCTCCGTCGTCGTGGAGAAGATTAAAGGGATGGAGCCGGGAATGGGTTACAATGCCCTTACCGGTGAGTTTGTCAACATGATGTCCGTGGGTATTGTGGACCCGGCCAAGGTGGCTCGCTCCGCCATCCAGAATGCGGCCAGCATCGCCAGCATGTTCCTGACCACGGAGGCGGTAGTCGCGGAGAAGCCGGAGAAGGAGAACAAG
>LFRQ01000057.1:0-26919 GCA_001512835.1 Clostridia bacterium DTU022 | reverse complement strand
AAAATTTTACAGGGGTACGGTGCCGGTTTAATTAAATGTAAAAGGGGACGTTTTTTGGTTTCCAAAAATGCGCAAAAGGAACCATCCCCGTTTGCAAAAAAGTAAAAGGGGATGGACGTGGGGAAAAGAAGAGTGCGGTTTTTAAAAAACCGCACTCTTGCTGATCCCGGCTCCCTTGCTCTTTTTTTGCCGCTTATCCGAACTTGGGCAGGGAGGCGATGGATTTTTCAATGAGCTCCTGAGGATACTCGTAATCCTCCATCTTTCCCGAGAGATAGAGGTCGTAGGCGGAGAGGTCGTAGTGGCCATGCCCGCTCAAGTTAAAGAGAATGGTCTTCGGCTCTCCCGTTTCCCGGCATTCCAGGGCGATATCGATGGCTGCCCTGATGGCGTGGGAGGATTCCGGCGCCGGCAGGTTGCCTTCCGTCCGGGCGAAGATGAGGGCCGCCTCGAAAACGGAGAGCTGCTTGTAAGCCCTGGCTTCCACCAGGCCGTCATGGTAGAGCTGGCTGATCAGGGGAGAGCCTCCGTGGTAGCGCAGTCCGCCGGCATGGATTCCCGGGGGCTCGAAGTCGTGTCCCAGGGTATACATGTTGATGATGGGCGTCAGGGCGGCTACGTCGCCGTAATCGTAGGTGAAGGTCCCCTTGGTCAGGGTGGGGCAGGCCTCGGGTTCCACGGCGATGATCCGGGTCTCTTTCCCCTCCCTGATCTTGTCGTACAGGAAGGGGAAGCCGATGCCTCCGAAGTTGCTCCCCCCGCCGCAGCAGGCGATTACCACGTCGGGGTAGTCCTCCACCATTTTGAACTGCTCCTGGCATTCCAGTCCGATTATGGTCTGGTGAAGCAGGACGTGATTGAGCACGCTGCCCAGGGAGTAGTTGGTGTCGCTGCGAGAAGCGGCGTCTTCAACGGCTTCGCTGATGGCCAAGCCAAGGCTGCCCAGGGTATCGGGATTCTTTTCCAGGGCCTTCCGCCCCGCTGCGGTCTGGGTACTGGGACTGGCGAAAACCTGCGCTCCGTAAACCTCCATCAGGGAGCGACGGTACGGCTTCTGGTTGTAGCTGACTTTGACCATGTAGACGGTGCATTCCAGGCCAAATTGGCTGCAGGCCATGGCTAAGGCGCTGCCCCACTGCCCGGCCCCGGTCTCGGTAGACAGGCGCTTCACCCCGGCCTGCTTGTTGTAGTAGGCCTGGGCGACGGCGGTATTGGGCTTGTGGCTCCCCGCCGGGCTAACCCCTTCATTTTTGTAGTAGATCCGGGCCGGCGTCTGCAGGTATTCTTCCAAGCGGCGGGCACGGACCAGGGGAGTGGGCCTCCAGAGCCGGTATGTCTCCAATACCTCTTCGGGTATTTCGATCCAGCGCTCCGTGGACATCTCCTGTTCGATCAAGGCCATAGGGAAGATGGAGGCCAGGTCTTCCGGCTTCAGCGGCTCTCCCGTGGAGGGGTTCAAGGGCGGCTGCATGGGCGTAGGCATGTCGGCCTGGATGTTGTACCAGTGCCTGGGCATCTTCCTTTCCGGCAGGTAAATGCGGTACTCCTTGCTCGCCATCTTTTCAACCTCCTTAAGCGTATTATTTGTTTGTACTGCAAAAAGAAAAGCTCCCGTCCTGGGACGAGAGCGTACTCGCGGTGCCACCCTGGTTGCCTGCATTATTTTGCAGACCCCTCTTCTCCAGGTACGGGACCGGGCGACAGTCCGATACCTGCTTTCTTTTAACGGCGAAAGCTCCGGCCGCGCCTACTCTTTGGAAAATTTCGGGCGGCGCCTCGGGGATCCATTCGCCGGGTGCCGCCACACCGGAATTTCACCTCTGGAGCCTTTGGGCTCCTCCTTCCAGCTCTCTGCAGAGGCAGCGGGCCCGGTTACTAGTTCCCTTCATCGGGAATAAAAGTATTACTTTAATTATTGTAGTGTATATTAGCACAGGATCGGAACGGTGTCAACAGGGCAAAAAAAATTTTGTCATCGGCCGGTGAAAACGTCACCCTAAAATGAATGCTCTGGGTGAGGGGAAAAAAATCCATTTTTCTGAAGGAATCCGCCGGGCGGCAGCGAAATTATACTACAAATTAAATGGTTTGCGAGGAGAAAAAGGGGAAGAGGTGCCGCCGCACCCTATAGCCCTATCTCCCAGGCCAGGTATAATAACGAGGGAAAGTGTGCCTAGGGTTCCGCTGGAACTGGCTGTCCGCCAGTATAGATTTGGTCCAGGCTGGTCCGAGTGGCACAGGCTCCGCAGCGGTTTAGCTAAAGCCCGGAGCTACACCGGAGGGGCAAAAGCCCAGGCGGGTAGGTTTCACTCAAACCTATCTGGCCCAGGCTTTTTTTAATTATCTCCCCTGGGGATGGGACAAGCTAAGACGGGATCTACCGGATAATAAAAGCGTTCCAAGCTAAAAAAGCCTGAAGAAAGGATGTTATCTATGAGCCGGCCTCTAGTCGGAATTGTGATGGGCAGCGATTCGGATTTGGAGATCATGTCCGCGGGAGCAGTCATCCTGGAGCAGTTTGGGGTGGCCTACGAAATGGTGATCGCCAGCGCTCACCGCCATCCCGAGAAGGTGGCCCGCTACGCCCGGGGAGCGGCCGACGCCGGACTGAAAGTGATTATTGCCGGGGCCGGAGGCGCCGCCCACTTGCCGGGGGTAATCGCCTCCCTGACCACCCTGCCGGTGATCGGCGTGCCCATCGCCTCCCCCCAGCTGGGAGGCGTCGACGCCCTCTACTCCATTGTCCAGATGCCCAGGGGCATCCCCGTAGCCACGGTCTCCATTAACGGCGCCTATAATGCCGCTCTCCTGGCGCTGCAAATATTGGCCCTGGAAGATGAGACCTTAAAGGAAAAGCTGCTGGATTTTCGCCGGCAGCTGGCAGCCGGTGTGGAAGAGAAGGACAGCCGGCTAAGGGAAAAGGGTTTCCGCAAGTATTTGAAAGAGCAGGGGTAAGAATTGCGCTGTAGGCCAAAAGAACAGGGATAAGAACTGCACTGCGGGCCAAGGAGAGCGTCGCGGCGGCGCCTCCAAGCCCCACTATGACCGAACAAGCCGCGCCTTTTTGCCGGCAGGCGTCCGGCGCCGCCATGGCTGCCGCCGGCAACACCATGGGAAGGAGGGGGTTGTCCCGTGTTGGATAAAATCGAACCTAAATTAAGAGAAGCCTGCGGGGTCTGCGGAGGGAGGACGGAAGGGCTGCCCCTGGCCCATATCACCTGCTTTGCCCTCTATGCCCTTCAGCACCGGGGGCAGGACGGCGCCGGCATCGCCGTGGGGCCGGGGAACGGGGAGAAGATGTGGTTGAAGAAGGGCATGGGCCTGGTTTCGGAAGTATTTCCCCATGCCGGCGAATTAAAGGATTTGAAGGCCAATATCTCCGTGGGCCATGTCCGCTATTCCCTGAGGAGCCGGGGACGCCGGCTGGAGGATACGGAGCCCCTGCTCCTGAGATATCGTTACGGAGAGCTGGCTATCGCCCATAACGGCATTCTGCTGAACGGGGCGTCCCTGCGCCGAGAGCTGGAGGAACAGGGGGCCATCTTCCAGTCGGGAACGGACAGCGAACTGCTGGGCCACCTGGTGGCCCGGGAAGCCAATCCCTGCCTGGAGGAGGCCCTGGCTGCCGTGGTTCCCCGCCTTAAAGGAGCTTTTGCCTTTGTGCTCAGCGATGGGCGGAAGGTAATCGCCCTGCGGGACGGGCATGGCTTTCGCCCCCTTTCCCTGGGACACTTTGACGACCGCGGCTTCTTTTTTGCCTCGGAGACTTGCGCCTTTGACACCATTGGGGCCCGCTTCCTCCGGGACCTGGCGCCGGGAGAGATGGTGGTCCTGGATGAAAAGGGGGTCCACAGCTGCCAGATTATTCCTCCCGTGTCCCGGCAGGCCCTCTGTGTTTTCGAGCTGGTCTACTTTGCCCGCCCGGACAGCAACCTGGCCGGGAAGAACGTCCACCTGGTGCGCCGGGCCCTGGGGCGGCAGCTGGCCCTGGAGCAGCCGGCGGATGCCGACATCGTCTCCGGGGTGCCGGATTCCAGCATCGCCGCCGCTTCCGGCTATGCCGAACAGGCCGGGCTCCCCTACGAGATGGCCCTGGTCAAAAACCGCTACATCGGGCGCACTTTTATTCAGCCCACCCAGGAGATGAGGGAGGAGGGGGCGGACCTGAAGCTTAACGCCGTCCGGAAAATTGTGGAAGGGAAGCGGGTGGTGCTGGTGGATGATTCCATCGTCCGGGGGACCACCAGCATCAAGCTGGTGCAGATGATGAGACGAGTCGGGGCCCGGGAGATCCACCTGCGCATCAGTTCCCCCCCGGTTATAGCCTCCTGTCGATACGGCATCGATACGCCGGATACGGAAGAGCTGATGGCCTACAAGAATAGCCCGGAAGAGATCGCCCGCCTCATCGGGGCCGATTCCATCGGCTTCCTGAGCCACGAGGGGGCGGCCAAGGCCATCGGGCTCCCTGCCGGCGAGCTTTGCTGGGCCTGCTTCAGCGGCAAGTACCCCGTAGACTAACCAAAGTATCCTGTAGAGTAACCGGTAAATTCTTATAATAAAATAACCGAAATATTTTTTCTATAGAGGCAGGAATTTATTGGCCCGGTCCGGTATTATATCTCTTATGAGATATTCAAGATCAGTAAGGAGGATTGGGTCAAGGAATGGATTTGGGCAGAGCGTTGTATGCAATCCCCCTGGCCGCTCTGGTCGGCATCGTTTTTGCCCTTTTTTTGTGGATTAGGGTGAACCGTGCCGATCCCGGCAATAAACGCATGAGAGAGATTGCCGGGGCCATCGAAGAGGGGGCCATGGCTTTCCTGAAGCGGGAATATCTCTATATTTCCATTTTCCTTGTAATTATGGCCATTGTTTTGTACCTGGTCATCGATGCCCTGACGGCGTTAAGCTTCGTGGTGGGAGGGATTCTCTCGGCTACGGCGGGCTTCGTGGGGCTCAGGGTGGCCACCCGGGCCAACGTGCGCACGGCCAATGCCGCCCGGAAAGGAGTAAACCCCGCCCTGACCATGGCTTTCTCCAGCGGGACAATCATGGGGATGATGGTTGCCGGCCTGGGCCTGCTGGGCCTGAGCGTGCTCTTTATCTTGTTTGAGCTGAAGATCGGGAATCCCGAAATAACGGTTTCGGTAATCAACGGCTACGCCCTGGGGGGCAGTTCCATCGCCCTTTTTGCCAGAGTGGGCGGCGGGATTTACACCAAGGCCGCCGACGTGGGGGCGGACCTGGTGGGGAAGGTGGAGGCCGGCATTCCCGAGGACGATCCCCGCAACGCCGGGGTTATCGCCGATAACGTGGGGGACAACGTGGGCGACGTGGCGGGCATGGGAGCGGACCTTTTTGAATCCTACGTGGGCTCCCTGATCGCGGCGATGACGGTGGGATTGGTAACCTATCGCCTCCCCGGGGTTCTGCTGCCCATGCTGGTGGCTTCCACGGGGGTTCTGGCTTCGGTGATCGCCTTCTTCTCTGTCCGGGCCAAGGAGGGAGCCCGGCTGGCGTCCGTTCTCAACCGGGGGATCTGGGTCAGCTCCCTCATCGTAATTGTCGCCTCCTATTTCTTAACCAAGGGCGTGCTGGGCGACCTGAAACCCTTTTTTGCCGTCCTCTCCGGCCTGGTGACGGGGGTAATTATCGGCTGGATTACGGAGTACTACACCTCGGACCAGTTTAAGCCGGTTCGAGGCATCGCCAAGGCCTCCCTGACGGGGACGGCCACCAATATCATTTCCGGGCTGGCCGTAGGGATGAAGAGTACGGCGATACCGCTGCTTACCATCGTGGCGGCCATCCTGGTTTCCTACCACTTTGCCGGCGTCTACGGGATCGCCATTGCCGCCGTGGGGATGCTCTCCACCGTGGGGATGACGGTAGCGGTGGATGCCTACGGGCCGGTGGCGGACAACGCCGGCGGCATCGCCGAGATGGCCGACCTGGAGCCGGAGGTGCGCAAAATCACCGACTCCCTGGATTCCGTGGGGAATACCACCGCCGCCATCGGCAAGGGTTTCGCCATCGGCTCCGCCGCCCTGACCGCCCTGGCGCTCTTTACCGCCTACGCCCAGGTGGCCGGGCTGAAGGTGATCGATCTAAACAGTCCCCAGGTTATTGCCGGTATTTTCATCGGGGGTGCGCTGACCTACTTTTTCTTGTCCCACACCATGGAGGCGGTGGGCAACGCCGCTTTCTTCCTGATTGAGGAGATCCGCCGCCAGTTCCGGGAGATCCCCGGCCTGATGGAAGGCCAGGCCAGGCCGGATTACGCCCGTTGCGTTGATATCAGCACCAAGGCCGCTTTGCGGGAGATGATTCTCCCCGGCCTCCTGGCGGTAGCGGTTCCCCTGGCGGTGGGCCTGATCCCCTTCCTGGGGAAGGAGGCCCTGGCCGGCCTGCTGGCGGGGGCGCTGTTGACCGGGGTGCTCCAGGCTATTAACATGGCCAATGCCGGGGGCGCCTGGGACAACGCCAAGAAATATATCGAGTCGGGAGTTCACGGAGGGAAGGGAGGCGAAGCCCACAAGGCTGCCGTGGTGGGGGATACCGTGGGCGATCCCTGCAAGGATACCGCGGGTCCCTCCTTGAACATTCTCATCAAGCTGATGAGTATCGTCGCTCTGGTGTTTGCGCCCCTGTTCTTCTAAGAAGCCCCCTGGCGACCCAAAGGCAGGCGGCGGGGGCGGTCAACTGAGGCAGGGCCGCGGGAACGCCGGTATAACCGGCTCTGTTTAACACGGTTCGTGAACATGGAACGGGGCAGGCTCTTTCTTGGAGAAGGGCCTGCCCCGAATTTTTGGCCCCCTGTTAGAGCACGGTAATCTTCTTCAAGAACTCCACCTTCTCCGGCTCGATTAACTTAGGCTCCCCGCCCAGAAGGCGGCAAATGGTGGCCATGTGGCAGGCTTCTTCCAGGGACATGCTGGCGTTGGCGGCCAGGCGCAGGGTGCGCCCCATGGTTAGGAGACCGTGATTTTGCAGCAGCAGCGCCTGGGCGGTAGGCTCCTTCTCCAGGGCCGCCGCCACCTGGTTTACCAGGTCCCGGGAGCCGGGGAGGCAGAAGGGGACCACCGGCAGCTGGTGGAAGCGGACCGCCTCCAGGGTAATGGGGGGGATGGAGAGGCCGTACAGGCCGGCGATGGTGGCGTACGGGGCATGGGTGTGGATTACCGCCCCCACCTTGGGGTTCATCTGGTAGATCTTGATATGCATCGGCGTTTCCACCGAAGGCCTGGAGCGGCGCTCCACGGGTTTCCCCTGGGGGTCCAGGAGCACCAGGTCCTCGGGCTTCAGGCCTCCTTTAAACATCATGCTGGGGGTAATCAGGAAACCCTGGTCGTCGGGCAGCCGAAGACTCAGGTTGCCGCCGCTGGGCGTAATCAACTTTTCCCGGTAGAGCTCCTCGGTAATCTCCACCAGCTCCCGGCGTTGCTCCAGATATTCCATTATTGTAAACCTCCTTTGCCCGGCATTTCACCTTGTTGCTTTCCCGACTAGATTATAAATTAAAGCAGCCGCAATTAAGCCAGTTCGGGCAGCTTTTCCTGGAGCTCCAGCCATTGTTGGAAGAGCTCCCGGTATTCCTCCGCCGCCTCCCGGTCCAGGCACGGCTCCTCCAGCCGGATCATCTCCGCGGCGGCCGCCTCCAGGGAGGAGTAGACCCCTCCCGCCAGGGAGGCGGTGATGGCCGCCCCCAGGGAGCAGGCCTCGCGAACCCGGGGGACTACCACCGGTCGGCCCGTGGCCGCCGAGAGAATCCTTACCATCAGCCGGCTGCGGGTCATCCCTCCGCAAGCTTTAAGCTCGCCCACTTGAAGGCCGGTAATCTCTTCCAGCTGTTTCAGGTTGCCGGCCAGGGCAAAGGCGATATTCTCCATTATCCCCCGGGCCAGGCGCGGCCCGGTGATGGAGGGGGCGGCTCCCGTGGCCGGCGCCAGGATGGCGTGGCGGACGGGGAGCGGCAGGGTGGACATGTCGGCGATCCAGGGCCCTAGAAAGGCGAGGATAAAGCCGGGGGCCTCTTCCTCCGCCAACTGCTCCACCATCTGGTAGAGATCCTTCCCCGTTTGGCGGGCGGCTTCCGTTTCCACCTTGGAGAGGTGGTCGCAATACCAGCTGTAAACGGAACCGGCGGGGCCGGCGTTGCTCTCCAGGACCCAGCGCCCGGGAAGGACGTGGCTGCCCAGCCAGGTGCGCTGGGAAGGGTCGGCTACCGGTTCCTGCACCACCATTTGCACGGGAGCGGTGGTGCCGATAATGGCTGCCGTCTCCCCGTGTTCAAAACACCCGCAGGCCATGGTCCCCGCCTGGGAATCGCCGATGCCGGCGCTGACGGGGATCCCCGCCGGCAGTCCCAGGTGACGGGCGGCGGCATCGGTTAGCCGGCCCGCCACCTGGCCGCCGTTTAGGCAGGGGGGTAGGAGCCTTTCCACTTCCAGGGCGGAAGCAATCTCACGGGACCAGTCCCGGCTGTTGATGTCGAAGAGGAGGGAGGAAGAGGCGTTGGATGGGTCGGTGCTGTACTCCCCGGTAAGGCGAAAGACGATCCAGTCGCTGACCATGAGCAGTTTGCCGGCCTTCTCCAGGAGAGCGGGCTTGTTGTCCCGGAACCAGAGCAGGCGTGCTGCGGCGTCCAGTCCCAGGGAGACACGGCCGGTAATCTCTTTCAGGCGGGGAAACATCTCCGCCACCTGGCCGGCGTAGACCAGGCCCCGGGCATCCTGGTTTGTCCCGCAGTACAACTCGGCGTCCTGCCGGTCCAGGAGCACAAATCCGTCCCGGAAGCTGGTGACGCCGATGCCCTTGATGGAAGAAGGGTCGATGGCGGCGCCGGCCAGGGCTTCCCGGCTTACCTGCCCCAGGATCTCCCAGAAAAGAACGGGATCGAATTCTGAGCCTCCGAAGGGGACCTCCGGGGGGATAAAAAATTCCCAGGGCCGGTAGGCCGAAGCCACCAGGTCGCCCCGGGCGGAGAAGATGTGGCAGCGCCCCCCGCCTCCTCCGGCATCGAGAACCAAAAGATGCTCGGCATGCTCCAATTTCGTTGACCTCCTCTTATTAAAATTTTACTCCTTTAATGGACCTCTTTTTTTCGGTCTAAATGCTAAACGAATCCAGGACCTGGGGGTTGACGCAATACTTGGGCGAACGGCTTTCAAAGAGGCGGATCAGGTCTTCGACGATAATCCGGCTCTGGTGGCGGATCACGTCGTGGGTGTTCCCGCCGATATGGGGGGTGGCGATGACGTTATCCAACTGCAGAAGGGGATGATCCGGCGGCGGCGGCTCCTGGGAAAAGACGTCCAGGGCCGCTCCCCCCAGATGCCCTTTTTGCAGGGCTTCGGCCAGGGCTTCCTCATCGATGATGGCGGCCCGGGCCAGGTTGATCAGGAAGGCGCCTTGCTTCATCATGGCAAACTGCTCCGCCCGGAGCAGCCCCCGGGTTTCTTCCGTAACGGCGGCGTGAATGCTGACAAAGTCCGATTCTCTCAGCAGCTGCTCCAGGGGGACCATCTCCACCCCGGGCTCCACTTCCTTGACGTAGGGGTCGTAGGCCAGAAGGCGGCAGCCGAAGGGAACCAGGCGCCGGGCTACCTCCCGGCCCACGGCCCCCAGGCCGATCAGGCCCACAGTTTTCGAGTGGATCTCCATCCCCTTGTATTCCAGGAAAACCTTGCCCAGGTTGAGGCTGAAAGCTCCCGGCTGACGTTCCCGCAGCATGGCCGCCGTCTGGAAGACGTTCCTGGCCAGGGAGATCATGAAGGCGATGGTCAGCTCGGCCACGGAGACGGCATTTCTCCCGGGGGTAATCAGGACGGGTATTCCCCGCTCCGTGGCGGCGGGGATGTCGATATTTACCGGATTTCCCCGGCAGCAGCCGATTACTTTAAGCCGGGGGGCTGCCTGGAGGACAGGCTTCCGGACCTGGTCGGCCTCGGTAATGAAGACGTCCACCTCCTGCAGGGCGGCGATTAACTTCCGGCCCCCCAGGATGTGCATCTTCTCCCCGAAATACTCGTAGCGTACCTTGCCCCACTTCTCCAGGGCAGCAATGGATTCGGGAACAAGCCCGGCGGTGACCAGAAAATTCAATGTGGTTGCCTCCTCTTAAAAAGTTTTTTTGATTATCTTTTGACGGCACCGGAGTGCCCGTCGGAACAGTCTTCCGGTGGTGGGGAAAATTGTTTGGCCTAGCAGTAATTCGCAATTAATGCACAGAAATCCTCTATTTTAAGAAACAAAATTTGACTAAAAAAGACAAAATAGGCCGGGGCCAGATTTATTTGACAGGGGGGAGCCGCTAAAATATACTTTGATCTGGACCTTAGTAATTTCGTGAACAGGGGGCTGCGCCGTGGAAGAGTACATCGATTATCGCCGCGCCGGGGTGGATATCGGCGCCGGGGAAGCCGCCGTGGAGCGAATTAAGGGGCTGGCCCGCTCCACCTATCGAAAGGGAGTGCTGCAGGACCTGGGAGGTTTCGGGGGCCTCTTTGCCCTGGACCTCAAAAAGTACCGCCGCCCGGTGCTGGTCGCCGGCTGCGACGGCGTGGGGACCAAGCTAAAGGTGGCCTTTGCCGCCGGCCGCCATAATACGGTGGGGATCGACTGCGTAGCCATGTGCGTAAACGATCTCCTGGTCCAGGGGGCGGAGCCGCTATTTTTTTTGGACTACCTGGCCGTGGGGAAGCTCTTCCCGGAACAGGTGGAAGAGATCGTCGCGGGGGTAGCCCGGGGCTGCCGGATGGCCGGCTGTGCGCTCCTGGGAGGGGAGATGGCGGAGATGCCCGGCTTTTATCCCCAGGGAGAATACGACCTGGCCGGCTTTGCCGTGGGGATCGTGGAAGAGGAGGAGCTCATCGACGGCTCCGCTATCGCGCCCGGGGATGTGCTCATCGGCCTGGCCTCCACCGGCTTGCACAGCAACGGCTACTCCCTGGCTCGGAAGGTGCTGCTGGAGAAGGCCGGGCTCTCCCTGGAGGAGACGCCCGAAGGCCTGGGCGGGCCCCTGGGCGAGGAGCTGCTGAAACCCACCTGCATCTACGTTCCCTACATACTGCCCCTGCTGAAAAAGTACAAGATCAAGGGGATGGCCCACATCACCGGCGGCGGGCTTCCCGGGAACATCCCCCGCATTCTTCCCCCGGGGACCCGGGCCGTCCTTCATCGGGGCAGCTGGCCCGTCAACCCCATCTTCAAGCTGATCCAGGAACTGGGGCCCGTCAGCCGCGACGAGATGTACCGGACCTTTAACATGGGCCTGGGCTACGTCCTGGTCGCGGCGAAGGAGCTTTCCGGCCCCATAATTGAGGATCTCCGGAAGGCGGGAATCTCCGCCTGGATCACCGGCCATATCGAGGCCGGCGAGAAAAGAGAAGTGCTCTTCACTTAAAGTTGACAAAGTTGACAAAGTTGACGTGCCAGGCACCAAAGTCGAAAATTGTCACTTAAGTTGACAAAGTTGACGTGCCAGGCACCGTTGCAAAAGGATCTGGAATAGAGAGGAGAGAATTAATAAAGGCATCCAGTTGGCCGGATACTACAAGCGGGGGGAAGAAGCAGTTGAAAAGAATCGCCGTTCTGGCTTCCGGAAAGGGATCCAACCTGGAAGCAATATTTCAAGCCGCCGAGCGGGGGGAGCTGGAGGGCCGCGTGGTGCTGGTCATCAGCGACCGGCAGGAAGCCGGGGCCCTGGAGAGAGCCCGGCAGAGAGGGGTGAAAGCCCTCTATATCGATCCCCGGCCCTTTGCCGGCCGGGTTGAATACGACCGGGCCATTATGAAGGAGTTGGAGAAGGAAGCGGTGGACCTGGTGGTCCTGGCGGGTTTCATGCGCCTGCTCTCCAAGGAGTTTGTGGACGCTTACCCGCACCGCATTATGAATATCCATCCCGCCCTGCTGCCTTCATTCCCGGGGACGGAGGGGGTTAAGGATGCCCTGGAGTACGGGGTGAAGGTAACGGGCTGCACCGTTCATTTTGTGGATGAGGGCATGGATACCGGGCCCATTATTTTGCAGGGTGCGGTGGAGATAAAGGATGACGATACGGTGGAGACTCTGCACCAGCGCATCCAAGAGGTGGAGCACCGGCTTTATCCCCGGGCCATCAACCTTTTTTGCCAGAACAAAATCAAAGTCGAAGGGAGAAGGTGTTTTATCCTTGAGTAGTACCAAGATTAGTACCAAGCGAGCAATCATCAGCGTCTCCGACAAGCGAGGAGTGGTGGAGCTGGCCCAGGGCCTGGAGCGGCTGGGCTGGGAGATTATATCGACGGGGGGGACGGCGGCCGTCCTCAAAGAGGCCGGTGTGGCGGTAAAAGGAATCAGCGAGATCACCGGCTTCCCCGAGATCCTGGAGGGGCGGGTAAAGACCCTGCATCCCAAGGTTCACGGGGGGATCCTGGCCCGCCTGGACCGGGAGGAGCACCGGCGCCAGCTGGAGGAACAGGGCATCGGCCCCATCGCGCTGGTGGTGGTAAACCTTTATCCCTTTGCGCAAACCATCGCCAGGGAAGGGGTTACCCTGGAGGAGGCGGTGGAGAATATCGATATCGGCGGGCCGACCATGGTCCGGGCCGCCGCCAAGAACCATGCCCACGTGGCCGTGGTGGTTAACCCGGATCGCTACGGGGAGATCCTCCAGGAACTGGAGGAGAAGGGGGCCGTCTCCGCGGAAACCCGGCTGCGGCTGGCGGCGGAGGCCTTTGCCCATACCGCCAGCTACGATGCCATGGTGGCCGGCTACTTCTCCAGGCTGCCCGGCCTGGAGGGCGAACTCTTCCCGGAAACCCTGACCCTGACCTTTAACAAGGTCCAGGACCTGCGCTACGGGGAGAACCCCCAGCAGCAGGCCGCCTTCTATGTCAACGCCGGCAAGCCTTCGGGCATGGGGGCCATAAAACAGCTCCAGGGGAAGGAGCTCTCCTTTAACAATATTAACGATATGAATGCCGCCTGGGAGCTGGTGAAGGAGTTCAGCGAACCCACGGTGGTGGCGGTGAAGCACACCAATCCCTGCGGAGTCGGTTCCGCCGGCACGCTGCTGGAGGCCTACCTGAAGGCCTACGACAGCGATCCGGTCTCCATATTTGGCGGCGTGGTGGCGGTAAACCGGGAGGTGGATGCCGCCACCGCCCGGGAGATGTGCAAGATCTTCCTGGAAGTGATCATCGCTCCCCAGTTCCATCCCGAGGCCCTGGAGATCTTCAAGCAGAAGCAGGCCATCCGTCTCCTGGAGATATCCAGCCAGGAGCAGCCTGATGGGATTGATCTGAAAAAGGTGGCCGGAGGCATTCTGCTGCAGACGGTGGACCGGGAACCGGTGGAGCCGGAGCGGGGCCGGGTGGTAACCAAGCGGGTCCCCACGGAGGAGGAATGGCGCCAGCTGGCTTTTGCCCAGAAGGTGGCCAAGCATGTCAAGTCCAACGCCATCGTCGTCGCCAAGGGCGACCAAACGGTGGGGATCGGCGCCGGCCAGATGAGCCGCATCGGCGCCGCCAGGATTGCCCTGGAACAGGCCGGGGAAAAAGCCCGGGGAGCGGTCATGGGTTCCGACGCCTTCTTCCCCTTCCCGGACACCGTGGAGGCGGCGGCGGAAGCGGGCGTGACGGCCATTGTGCAGCCGGGAGGTTCCCTGAAAGACCAGGAGTCCATCGATGCCTGCGACCGGCTGGGAATCGCCATGGTCTTTACCGGCCGGCGCTACTTTAAACATTAAATTTAAACACTAAGCAGGTGGTAAACCGTGCGGGTCTTGATTATTGGGGGAGGGGGACGGGAGCACGCCCTGGCCTGGAAGATGGCCCAGAGCTCCCGCCTGGATCGGCTCTACTGTCTGCCCGGCAATGCCGGGATCGCCGCCCTGGCCGACTGCCCGGAGGTGGACCGGATGGAGGAAGGGGAGGTTCTTCGCTGGTCCCTGGACCGGAAGATCCGGCTGGTGGTTTTCGGCCCCGAGGCGCAGCTGGTGGCCGGGTGGGCCGACGGTTTCCGGAAGGCCGGGCTGCTGGCTTTCGGGCCCGGGGCGGAAGGGGCGGCTCTGGAAGGAAGCAAGGTCTGGGCCAAGCAGTTCATGGCCGCCCATAAAATTCCTACGGCTCCCTTTGTGGTGGCCGGCAGCTACGACGAGGCGCGCCGCCTCTTGGAGCAGCGCGACGAGGGGCCCGTGGTGGTCAAAGCCGACGGCTTGGCCGCCGGCAAGGGCGTCATCGTGGCCCGGAACCTGGCGGAAGCGGAAGAGGCCCTGGACAAGATCATGAAGGAGCGGGCCTTCGGTTCCGCCGGGGAGCGGGTGGTTATCGAGGAGTGCCTCAGCGGAGAGGAGGCCTCGGTGCTGGCCATAACCGACGGAAGCCGGCTGCTGGTCCTTCCCGCGGCCCAGGATCATAAAGCCATCGGCGAAGGGGATCGCGGGCCGAATACCGGCGGAATGGGCTCCTATTCGCCGGCGCCGGTGGTTGACGCGGAGCTCGCCTCCCAGGTGGAAGAGCGGGTTTTCCGGCCGCTGCTTAAAGGTCTTGCCCAACGGGGGATCGACTACCGGGGCGTGATCTACGCCGGGCTGATGATCCGGGACCGGGAGATCAACGTGCTGGAGTTCAATGTTCGCTTCGGAGACCCCGAGACCCAGGCGCTGATGCCCCGCCTGGATGCGGACCTTCTGCCCATCCTGGAGGCGGCGGCGCGGGGCGACCTCGGCGGGGTGGAGGCCGCCTGGAAGGAGGAGGCGGCGGTCTGCGTGGTTATGGCCTCCGAGGGCTACCCGGGGAAGTACCGCACCGGGGAGGAAATCCGCGGCCTGGAGAAGCTGAAGGAGGAGAGCTCGGTAGCCGTATTCCATGCCGGGACCGCCTGGGAGCAGGGAAAGCTGGTCACCGCCGGCGGGCGGGTGCTGGGAGTCACCGCCTGGGACCGGAGCCTGGCGCGCGCCGTGGAGAAGGCTTACCGGGCGGTGGAGAAGATCGAGTTTCGGGGATGCTACTACCGCCGGGATATTGCTCACCGGGCCCTGAAATAAAGGGAACCGGGCAGACAGATCCTTGTGCTTGTATACGACGCCGGGGCGTCTCGCTCTTTACCGGGGAGCGAGATCGCCCCTTTTTTATGGGGTCATTTTTTATGGGGTCAGGTCTTGAATTGTGAATTGGGGTCAGGTCTTGAAATGTGAATTTTTATTATTTATGGGGTCAGGTCTTGAAATGTGAATTTTCATGAGGGCAGCTTTTGGGGGGATATGGGAGGCAGGTCTTGAATTGTGAATTCGGCTGCAGGGATATAGGCCGGGGATTTCTTTTGGAGGGGAGCAGGAGATAGCGGGCAAGTTCGAGAATTTATAACGTTGAAAATATTAGCAATATTGGAGTGAAAAATGACGGAAACGGTGGTAGCCAGTTTTGCCCGAACCCCTTTTGGCCGTTTTCAAGGAGCTTTCCAGGATCTGCCTGCCGTGGACCTGGGGGCGGCGGCGATCCGGGGGGCCCTGGAGCGGAGCAAGGTTCCCGGGGAGTTGGTGGATTACCTGTTTATGGGGATGGTGCTCCAGGCCGGGGCGGGGCAGGTGCCTTCCCGCCAGGCCTCCATTAAGGCAAACCTGCCGGCGGCGGTCCCCTCGGACACCATCAACAAGGTCTGTGCCTCGGGGCTCAGGGCGGCCAACCTGGCCGACCTGCTCATCCGCAGCGGGGAGGCCTCGGTGGTGGTTGCCGGGGGGATGGAGAGCATGAGCTCGGCCCCGTACCTGCTGGAAGGGGCGCGCCGGGGGCTGCGCATGGGCAGCGGGGTCCTGGTGGACGGCATGATCCGGGACGGACTCTGGTGCCCTTTTCACAATGTCCATATGGGCGTCCATGGAGGCCGGATCCCCCTGGAGCACGGGATCACCCGCGAGGAGATGGATCGCTGGGCGCTGCGCAGCCACCGCCGTGCCGTGGCGGCCGCGGACCGGGGTTTCCTGAAAGAAGAGATTGTCCCCGTGAAGGTGCGCCGGCCCAAAGGGGAAGAGTTGGTGGTGGCGGAAGACGAGCTTCCTCGCCGGGATACCAGCCTGGAGAAGCTGGCCGCCCTGCCTCCAGTTTTCGAGGAAGGCGGTCCCATCACCGCCGGCAATGCCCCTCCCATCAGCGACGGGGCGGCCGCCCTGGTCCTGATGTCGGCGCAGCGGGCCCGGGAGCTGGGGATAGAGCCCCTGGCCACCATCGTCTCCCAGGCGGCGGTTTCCCAGGAACCGGCCTATATCGCCACCGTTCCGGCCTACGCCGCGCAAAAGGCTCTGCAAAAAGCGGGGCTTGACGCCCGCCGGGTGGACCTGGTGGAGATCAACGAGGCCTTTGCCGCGGTGACCCTGACCAGCATGAAGCTGGGCGGCTTCCCCGAGGAGAAAGTAAACGTCAATGGGGGCGCCATTGCCCTGGGACATCCCATCGGGGCCAGTGGCGCCCGGATTTTAATGACCCTTATCGCCGAGTTGAGACGCCGGGGCGGCGGGTACGGGCTGGCGGCCATCTGCAGCGGGGCGGCTCAGGGGGAAGCCACGGTGGTCAAAGTAGACTAGCTCTTTGGAGCTTTGGAGATCTAAGGGAATGGATTTTGTCCTCTCCCAGAAACAGCTCCGCTTAAGGGAGCAGTTCCGGCGCCTGGCGGAATCCCTGGAGCCCGCCGGCCGGGAGTATCCCCGGGCCAATTTGCAGCGGCTGGCCCGGGAAGGCTGCCTGGGACTTCCCGTGCCCCGGGAATGGGGCGGCCGGGGAGAAGACTTTGTGTCGTACATTTTGCTGCTGGAAGAGGTTTCCCGGGTCTGCGCCTCCACGGGCGTAATTCTGGCCGTCCATACCTCCGTGGGGACTTTCCCGCTGCTTTATTACGGAAGCCCGGAACAGAAGGAGCGTTATCTTTCCGGGCTGGCCCGGGGAGAGAAGATCGGCGCCTTTGCCCTTACCGAGGCCCAGGCCGGCTCCGATGCCGGCGCCCTGCGCACCACGGCCACCCCCGTGGAAGGGGGCTACCGGCTGAACGGCGCCAAGCTGTTTATTACCAGCGGCGGGGAGGCGGATCTCTATACCGTATTCGCTACCGTCGCCCCGGAGATGGGGAAGAAGGGGATCACCGCCTTCCTGGTGGAAAAGGGGACCCCGGGGCTGTTCCCGGGGCCCCCGGAGAAGAAGATGGGGCTGCACGGATCGGCCACCACCGAGCTCCTTTTTGACGATCTCTACCTCCCGCACTCCCAGCGCCTGGGAGCGGAGGGGGAAGGATTTGCCATCGCCATGTCTCTCCTGGATGGCGGGCGCATCGGCATTGCCGCCCAGGCCCTGGGCATCGCCGGGGCCGCCGTGGAGGCGACTCTTCGCTGCCTGGATCTTTCCCGGGCCGGGCAGGGAGCCCGCTTTGTTATGGCCGATCTGGCCGCCAGGCTGGAGGCGGCCAGGCTCCTGGTTTACCGGGCTGCCTGGCGGAAGGAACTGGGGAAGCCCTGTTCTCGGGAGGCGGCCATGGCGAAAACCTTTGCCACGGACCTGGCCATGGAGGCGACCACCAGCTGCCTTGACCTCTGGGGCTTGGAGGGGACGGTGGAGAGTTGCCCGGTGCAGCGCTACTTTTGCGACGCCAAGGTGACCCAGATTTACGAGGGAACCAACCAGATCCAGCGGCTGGTGATTGCAAGGGAGCTGTTGCGGGCTCATTAACGGGGTTGCTTATTTGTAAGCAATTATATATAGAAAAAAAGGAGGTCTAGGACGTGAATTTTCTGCTGACGGAAGAGCAAGAGATGACCAGAAAGATGGTGCGCGATTTTGCCGAGAAAGAGATTAAGCCGGGGGCGGAAGAGCGGGATGAGAAAGAGGAGTTTTCCCGGGAGATCTTCGACAAGATGGGCGAGCTGGGGATCACGGGCATTCCCTGGCCCGAGGAGTACGGCGGGGCCGGTTCCGACTATGTTAGCTACGCCATCGCCGTAGAAGAGCTCTCCCGGGTGGAGGCTTCTGCCGGAACCACCCTTTCCGCCCATGTCTCCCTGTGCAGCTGGCCCATTTACAAGTACGGCACTGAGGAGCAAAAGGAGCGCTTCTTGAAACCCCTGGCCCTGGGGGAGAAGCTGGGGGCCTACGCCTTAACGGAAGCCACGGCGGGAACGGATGCCGCCTCCCTGCGGACCACGGCCAGCCGGGACGGTGACAGCTATATCCTAAACGGCAACAAAATCTTTATTACCAACGCCGATTACGCCGAGATCTACATTGTCTTTGCCGTAACGGACAAGGAGAAGAAGGCCAAGGGAATCAGCGCCTTTATCGTGGAAAAGGGGACCCCCGGCTTCAGCTTCGGCAAGAAGGAGCGGAAAATGGGGCTGCGCGCCTCGCCTACCGGGGAGCTTATTTTTGACAACTGCCGGGTGCCCAAAGAGAACCTCCTGGGAGAGGAAGGAGAGGGCTTCAAGATAGCCATGAGCACCCTGGACGGGGGGCGCAACGGCATCGCCGCCCAGGCGGTGGGCATCGCCCAGGGGGCCCTGGAAGAGGCGGTGGCCTATGCCCGCAGCCGGGAGCAGTTCGGCCAGCCCATCGCCAATTTCCAGGCCATCGCTTTCATGCTGGCCGATATGGCCACCAAGATCGAGGCCGCCCGCCTGCTCACCTACCAGGCAGCTTTCCTGGAGAGCCAGGGGCTTCCCTACGGCAAGGCCTCGGCCATGGCCAAGCTTTTTGCCTCGGAAGTGGCCATGGAGGTTACCACCAATGCCGTGCAGATCTTCGGCGGCTACGGCTACACCCGGGATTACCCCGTGGAGCGCTTCATGCGGGACGCCAAGATTACCCAGATTTATGAAGGAACCAGCGAAGTGCAGCGACTGGTCATCTCCCGTTTCTTAACCAGGGGTTAAAGCAAAAATCAAAGCAAAGGATGAGGAAGATGGAGAAGGAGCAGGGCAAAAGAGGTCTGGTTATGGTTTACACCGGCGAGGGCAAAGGGAAGACCACCGCCGCCGTGGGGCAGGCGGTGCGGGCCCTGGGACACGGCTGGCGGGTCTACATGATCCACTTTATGAAAGGGCGGGACTACGGGGAGCACCTGGCCGCCCGGCGGCTCCCGGGGCTGACCATGGTCAAAGCCGGGCGGGATTCCTTTGTGAACCGCGACAACCCGGATCCCGTGGATATCCAGCTGGCCCGGGAAGGCTTTCGGCAGGCCCGGGAGGCTGTTTTTAGCGGCGAATATGACCTGGTGGTCCTGGACGAAATCAACGTGGCCGTGGATTTCCGGCTGATTCCCCTGGAGGATCTCCTGGAGTTGGTGGAGCAGAAGCCGAAGGAGCTCGACCTGATCTTGACGGGGCGCTACGCCCACCCGGAAATTATTAAGCGGGCGGACATGGTCAGCGAGATCCTGAACATCAAGCATCACTACGACAGCGGGGTGGAGAGCCGCCGGGGGATCGAGCATTAAACATTGTCTGAAGGTGGTGGACCATTGCGGCAGCTGGTGCAGGAACTCCTGCAGGGGAATCGCCGGGCCCTGGCGCGGCTGATTTCCCTGGTGGAGAACGACGACAAGCGGAAAGCGGAAGTGCTTCCGGAGCTGTACCGGCATACCGGCAAGGCCTACGTTATCGGCATAACGGGCTCCCCCGGTTCGGGAAAAAGCTCCCTGGTGGACCGGCTCCTGGAGTCCGTCCGCCGGGATGAGTTGACGGCGGGGGTGATCGCCGTGGACCCCTCCAGCCCCTTTACCGGCGGGGCCATCCTGGGGGACCGCATCCGCATGCAGGAGCACGCCCTGGATCCCGGCGTCTTTATCCGGAGCATGGGCACCCGGGGGAACCTGGGAGGGCTCTCCCGGGCCACCCGGGAAGCCATCCAAATCTTTGACGCTTTTGGAATGGACCTGGTAATGGTGGAGACGGTGGGGGTGGGGCAGTCGGAGGTGGATATCGTCAAGTATGCCGATACTACCGTGGTGGTTCTTACCCCTGCCGGGGGGGACAGCGTCCAGACCATCAAGGCGGGAATCATGGAGATCGGCGACATCTTCGTGGTCAACAAGGCCGACTACCCCGGGACGGAGCGCACCGTGGCGGAGTTGAATGCCATGCTGGATATGAAGGGAGCGGAAGACTGGCGGGCGCCGGTCCTGCCCACGGTGGCCGTCCGCGGGGAAGGGGTGGACCGCCTCTGGGAGGCGGTGCTCCGCCACCGGGAGCTCCTGGAGAGCAGCGGCCGGCTGCAGGCAGTGCGCCGGGAGAGAGCCCGGCAGGAACTGGCGGACCAGCTGGAACACCTGGTGAAAAGCTGGATCTGGGAGAAGATCAGGGCCCGGGTCCCTTACGAAGAGATGGTGGAGAAGATCATGGCGAGAAGCATGGACCCCTACTCCGGAGCTTACCGACTCCTGGAGGAGATCGATTTTCCTTTGCCCCAGTGAAAGGAGGAAAGGGGATGTTTGATGAGGATAAGCTGGCCCGGATACGAGAAGCCAGGGTACGCTGGGCCGCGGGCTCTCCGCCTGGGCCTGAAGCAGCCGCCGCCTTTAAGACCGTTTCCGGAGCCCCGGTGGAGGAGCTCTACACGCCCCTGGAGGTGGCGGAACTGGACTATATCCGGGACCTGGGCTTCCCCGGAGAGTATCCCTTTACCCGGGGGGTGCAGAGGGATATGTACCGGGGGCGCCTCTGGACCATGCGCCAGTTTTCCGGCTTTGGGGATGCCTTCGACTCCAACCGCCGCTACCGCTATCTCCTGGAGCAGGGGCAGACCGGCTTAAGCGTGGCTTTCGATATGCCCACCATCATGGGCTATGATTCCGACCATCCCCGCTCCCGGGGGGAGGTGGGGCGCTGCGGGGTGGCCGTGGACTCCCTGGCGGACATGGAGATTCTCTTCGACGGGATACCCCTGGACCGGGTCACCACCTCCATGACCATCAACGGGCCGGCGGCCATTCTCTGGTGCATGTACCTGGCCGCCGCCGAGAAGCAGGGGGTCCCCCTGGAGAAGGTGGGGGGGACCATCCAAAACGACATCCTGAAAGAGTATATCGCCCAGAAATCGTGGATCTTTCCCCCGGAGCCCTCCCTGAGATTAATTACCGACATCTTCGCCTTTGCCTCCCGCCATGTGCCGCGCTGGAACACCATCAGCATCAGCGGCTACCATATCCGGGAAGCCGGCTCCACGGCGGTCCAGGAGCTGGCTTTTACCCTGGCCGACGGCTTTGCCTACGTGGAGGCGGGGATTAAGGCCGGCCTGGACGTGGATGAATTTGCCCCGCGCCTTTCCTTTTTCTTCAACGCCCACCTGGACTTCTTCGAGGAGATCTGCAAGTACCGGGCGGCGCGCCGGATCTGGGCCCGGCACATGAGGGAGCGCTATGGGGCCAAGAATCCCCGCTCCTGGATGATGCGCTTCCACACCCAGACTGCCGGCTGCAGTCTGACGGCCCAGGAACCGGAAAACAACATTATCCGCACCGCCCTGGAAGCCTTGGCGGCGGTCCTGGGGGGGACCCAGTCCCTGCACACCAATTCCATGGATGAAGTGCTGGCCCTCCCCACGGAGAAGGCGGTGAAGATTGCCCTGCGCACCCAGCAGATTATTGCCCACGAAAGCGGGGTGGCCAATACCGTCGATCCCCTGGCCGGATCCTATTTCGTGGAAGCGATGACCAACCGGATGGAGGCGGAGGCGGAGGAGTACTTTCGCAAGATCGAGAGCCTGGGGGGCGTCCTGGCCGCCATCGAGCGGGGCTTCTTCCAGCAGGAGATTGCCGATGCGGCCTATGCCTACCAGCGGGCCGTAGAGAGCGGGGAGCGGGTGGTGGTGGGGGTCAACCGCTATCTCTCCCAGGAACCGGTAAACATCGAAATTTTGAAAATCGATCCCGCGGTGGAAGAGCGGCAGGTGCAGCGCTTGCGGGAGTTGAAAGCCCGGCGCGACAACCTGGCCGTAAAGGCCGCCCTGGAGCGCCTGAAGCAGGCGGCCCAAGGGAGCGACGGCTTAATACCCTATATTCTCGAGGCCGTAAAGGTTTACGCCACGGAAGGGGAGATCGTGGCCGTGCTCAAAGAGGTTTTCGGGGAGTATCGGGAGCAGCCCCTGTTTTAACAATTGCGCCTGGGGGTGAGCGAGCTTGAGGGAAAAAAGAATAAGAGTATTGATTGCCAAGCCGGGGCTGGACGGTCATGACCGGGGAGCAAAAGTGGTGGCCCGGGCTCTGCGGGATGCGGGGATGGAAGTGATCTATACCGGCCTGCACCAGACACCGGAGCAGGTGGTGGAGGCGGCCCTGCAGGAGGATGTGGACGTGGTGGGGCTCAGCATCTTGTCGGGGGCCCACATGACCCTGGTGCCGCGGGTCCGGGAGCTTCTCCGGGAGAACCAGGCCGGGGAGATACCGGTGCTGGTGGGGGGTATTATCCCCGAAGAGGATGCCCGGGAGCTTAAGGAAAAGGGTTATGCCGACGCCATTTTTACTCCGGGGAGTTCTCTGGAAGCCATCGTGGCCTGCGTTCGAGATCTGGCGGGGAGCAAGTAGATGGACGGCCTGCCGGCCGGAGCGAACCCCAGAGCAGGGGTTCGCTCTCTTTTTACAGAAACTTTTTTGGCGGGAAGATAATGAAATGCGGGGGGATAATCTAGATAGGGGTAATTATATTGATAAGCGCCAATTTAAATTTTATAATCGAAGCAAATGGAAGGTAAACGGGGGTCTTGGAACGAATGAAGAAACGGGCCCTTTTTGTGGTAAAGGATCCAGGGAATCCTGGGAGCCGGGCCCAAGGAGAAGGGGAAGGAGTTTAAAGGGGCCTTGTTGCATCCCAGAGTCCTGTTTTTTTAATCCTTTTCTCGTTTAACCCTTCCGTTTCTTTGTCAGGATCGCCAAGAGCTAATCCCAAGGAGCAGGGACCGCTCCCGCCGGCCGGGGAACTGCGGCGCGGATCCTCCCGGGGCGGTCCCCGACCCATCTCAACCAAGCCGCTGGGAGTGAGGAACATCAATGGATAGCCGAGAACTGGAGCAGGCCGGGGAACGCATCGCCGCCCTGCGGCGGGAGATCGAGGAGCACAACTACCGCTACCATGTCCTGGACGACCCCATCATCAGCGACGCCGAATTTGACCGCTTGATGCAGGAGCTGGTGGAGCTGGAGCAGCGCTACCCGCAGCTGCGCTCCCCCGATTCCCCCACCCAGAGGGTGGGCGGGCAGCCCCTGCCCGGCTTCGCCCCCCTGGCCCACAAGGTGCCTATGCTGGGGATGGAGAACGCCTTTTCCCGGGAGGCCCTGGGCGAATTCGATAGCCGGGTCCGGCGGGCCCTGGGCCTGAACCGGGTGGAATATACCTGCGAGCTTAAAATTGACGGGCTGGCCGTGGCCGTGCACTATGAAGACGGCATTTTCCGCCGCGGCGCCACCCGGGGGGACGGCTTTACCGGCGAAGATATCACCGCCAACCTGCGCACCATCAGGCAGATCCCCCTGCGCCTGCCCCGGGAGCTGACCCTGGAGGTCCGCGGCGAGGTATACATCAACCGGGAGAGCCTCCGCAGCTTGAACGACGAAAGGAGCAGGCAGGGAGAGCCCCCCTTTGCCAACCCCCGGAATGCCGCCGCCGGCTCCCTGCGCCAGCTGGATCCCGGGGTTACCGCCCGCCGCCCCCTGAAGGTCTTTTTTTACGGGCTGGGGGAGCACAAGCTGGAGCTCTCCACCCATGCGGAGGTACTGCGCCTTTTGGCCGACCTGCGGCTGCCGGTCAACCCCCACTGGCGCTACTGCCGCGACCTGGAGGAAGTATGGGAATACTGCCTCTCCTGGCAGGAGCGGCGGCACCAGCTGGAATACGATATCGACGGGATCGTGGTCAAGGTAAACGAACTGGCCCTGCGGGAACGCCTGGGGACAACCTCCCGCAGCCCGCGCTGGGCCATTGCCTATAAATTTCCCGCCCAGGAAGCAATAACCAGGGTGCTTGATATCCAGGTCAACGTGGGCCGGACGGGGGCGATTACCCCGGTGGCCATCCTGGAGCCGGTTCTGCTCAGCGGCTCCACGGTCCAGAGGGCCAGCCTGCACAACGAAGATGTGATCCGTGAGAAGGGGGTTCTCATCGGCGACCGGGTCATCATCCGCAAGGCCGGAGAGATTATCCCCGAGGTGGTGGCCGTGGTCGAGGCGGAGCGCCGGGGGGACGAGGTTCCCTTCCAGATGCCTGCCTTCTGCCCCTCCTGCGGCAAAAAGGTCTACCGGCTCCCCGGGGAGGTTGCCCGGAGGTGCTTAAATCCCGCCTGCCCCGCCCAGCTGGTGGAGCGGCTGGTCCACTTTGCCTCCCGCCGGGCCATGGATATCCAGGGGCTGGGACCCGCCGTGGCCGAGCTGCTGTACCGCTCCGGGTTGGTGAAGGATGTGGGGGATCTTTACTATCTGAAGCAGGAGCAGCTGGAACCCCTGGAGCGCCTGGCGGAAAAATCTGCCGGCAACCTGATCCAGGCCATAGACGAGAGCCGAAGCCGGCCTCTGCACCGCCTCCTTTTCGGCCTGGGGATCCGCTTTGTGGGGGAGAGAGCCGCCCGGCTGCTGGCAGAGCACTTCCAAAGCCTGGAGGCTTTGATGGCCGCCGGGGAGGAAGAGCTTCTCCAGATCAGGGAAATTGGGCCGAAGATTGCCGCCGCCGTGGTGGGCTACCTGCATTCGAAAGAGGCCCGGGTCCTGGTGGAGAAGCTGCGCCGGGCTGGAGTAAACTTTTGGGAAAAGGGCCCCGCGGGAGAGCAGGAAGAGAAAACCCTGGCCGGGAAGACCTTCGTCTTTACCGGGGCGCTGGCCGGCATGAGCCGCACCGAGGCCTCCCGGCTGGTGGAGTCCCGGGGCGGCAAGGTGGCCTCATCGGTAAGCAAAAAGACCGACTTTGTGGTGGTGGGAACCGATCCGGGAAGCAAGCTGCAGCGAGCCCGGGAGCTGGGTCTTGAGATAATCGACGAAGAGCGCTTTCTGGAGATGCTGGGGCGCTAGGCCCCGGCCGCAAATATAAAAAACGGGGTGGTAGAATGGCTATTATAAGCCATGGAAGCAAGATTCCCAGCGAACTCTTGAACCTGCTGGAGGAAGGACTGATTCTCCTGGACCGGCAAGGGCAGGTCCGCTTTGCCAACAAACAGGTCTTGAAGCTGTGTGCCGGCGATACGGATAAGCTGGCCGAGAAGCTCTCCAAAATGGGGGAGGCTTCCTCCCGCCTTAAACTGGGCGGGCGCCGCCTGGCCGTGAACTTCGTGGAGACCCTGGCCGGCGACCGCTGGTACGTCCTTCGGGAAGAGGATAGGGGGGAAAGGGAAGGGCAGCAGCCCCTTTTCGCCGCCCCGGCAGCGGGAGAGAACGCCCCCGCCGAAGAGAGTGCCTCCGGGGAGGCTGCCCCCGGCCGGGTGGTGTACCGGGGCGAAAGCCTGGAAAGCCTGCGCCAGGCCTGGGAGCGGGAGCTAATCAGGGAAGTCTTGCGCCAAACCGGCGGCAATAAGACCGAGGCTGCCCGGCGGCTGCAAATCTCCATTCGCAACCTGTACAACAAGATCGAGCGGCTGAAAGTAATCCCCTAGCCGGAAGGCGAGAAGCTGTTCCGGTTCGGACTGAGAAAAGTTTTTCAGGCAAGCCAAGACAAACAATATATGGCCGGCCAAACTGAGAAAAGTTTTTCCTGGCTGCAGGGCGGGGGGAAAGTATCCCCAGCCCAACTGAGGAAGATTATTTCCAGCCTATTCCAAAACGAACTTGAAAAATATTTCCAGCCCAACACTGAGAAAAGTTGCTCCGGCAAACTGGAAAAGCAATTCCCGGCGGGAGGCCGAGAAGCTGTTCCCCGGCCGGAAGGAGAAAGGGATCATGCCTGGCGAAGGGATTAGGGCGACGGCAAGTTATCTCATCGCCGGACCGCCGGATCCGCGGCCGGCGATTATATTTGTTCCGAAAAACAATCAAAAAATGCTCCTCTCATCAGTCTCCCCCGCGGGCCCTGGGTACCGGCGCCGCCCGCGGGCGGCATTCTTCGGCCAACTGCACCCAAAGCCCAGCTATATCATTATTTAGAATAATAACAGAATTTATAAATTAAACGCAGGAATTTCTAGTCTGATAAACGAAAACATTTATTAAGGTTCTCATTTTAATTGGGGAAAGGGTGATCGTATGCGGGAGCTGGATTCCGCCGTCATCACGGCCCAGGTTGCGGAAATGTGCCAGGAAGCCAACATTGTCTTGGGGCAGGATGTGGTGGAGGCCCTGACCAGAGCGCTGGAGATGGAAGAGTCGCCCACGGGCAAGGCGGTTTTAAGCCAGTTGCTGGAAAACATAGACATTGCCCGCCGGGAAGAGATACCCCTTTGCCAGGATACGGGCTTCGCCGTTTTCTTCGTGGAATGGGGCCAGGAGGTGCTGCTGAAGGGGGATACTCTGGAAGAAGCCATCAACGAAGGGGTTCGCCGCGGATATACCCAGGGCTATTTGCGCAAGTCCATTGTGGAGGATCCCCTGAGGAGGGTAAATACGGGGGACAACACCCCGGCGGTAATCCACATGCGCATGATCCCCGGGGACAAGGTGAAGATAACCTTTGCCCCCAAGGGAGGCGGCAGCGAGAATATGAGCGCCGTCAAGATGCTCAAGCCCGCCGACGGGGAGCAGGGGGTTGTCGATTTCGTGGTCGGGCAGTTGAAGGCGGCGGGACCGAACCCGTGCCCCCCCATCGTGGTGGGAGTGGGCATCGGCGGCACCTTTGACCAGGTGGCCGTCCTGGCCAAGAAGGCCCTTCTGCGCCCCCTGGGCCGCTCCCATCCGGACCCGTATTATGCCGAGCTGGAGAAGAAGATCCTGACCAGGATAAACGACCTGGGCATCGGGCCCCAGGGCTTCGGGGGGCGGGTGACCGCCCTGGCG
>LFRQ01000032.1 GCA_001512835.1 Clostridia bacterium DTU022 | reverse complement strand
TCGGTAAAATAGTAGACCGGCAGCCGGGGCCCGCCGCTGCCAACGCTGTTTTCCAGGTTGTAGCGGCAGAGGGGACAGGCGGCAACCAGGGCTTCCGCCCCCGCCTTGGCCGCCGCCTCCACAATGCGCCCGGCGGTAGAGGCGGCCACATCGCTGCGGGTTACCGAGAGATAGGCGCCGCAGCACTCGGTGCGGTACGCCGTGGAAACGGGATCCGCGCCCAGGGCAGCCAGGAATTCTTCCATGGTCTCCGGGTTCTCGGGATCGTCAAACTGCATCACCCCGCCGGGCCGCAGCAGCAGGCAGCCATAATAGGGGGCCAGCTTTTGCCCGGCCAGGGGACGGCGAACCTCTGCCGCCAGGCGGGAGAAGCCGTAATCATCCCGGAGCAGCTCCAGGAAATGGAGAACGCGGCCTTCCCCACCGTAGTCCACTTGAAGAAAATCGGTTACCTTCTCCCTAACCTCTTTGTTGCGCCTAACCGCCTCCTGGACCCGCTTCAGGACATGATGGCAGGCGGCACAAAGGGAGACCAGGGGCTCGCCGCCGGCGGCGGCCAGGGTCCGCACCGGGGAGAGGAGGGAGATGGCTTCATCTTCATAGAGGGGGAATACGGCGCCGCAGCATTGCCACCGGGGCAGCTCTTCCAGCTGGATACCCAGGGCCTCGGCGGAAGCCAGGGCGGTCTGCTCCATGATTTGCGCCTGGGTTTTTAATGTGCAACCGGGGAAATAGCGGTAGCGAATTCGGGCCACCCCCTAATTCACGTTTTTAGTTACATAATATTTATAAAAAATAAAACCCCTTCTGAAATTTTCGACGCCAGGGGTTTTATTCCTTGTAAAAATTAAAAGTTAATTATAAAAATTATATTTTTTCCTTCCAGAAGGAGGCCAAAAAGGCGGTGCGCATCTTCTCCCGCAGGTCCGGATAGCGGGAGCAGAGCTTGGCGACCAGGTCGGTCATCTCCCGGCG
>LFRQ01000096.1 GCA_001512835.1 Clostridia bacterium DTU022 | reverse complement strand
AATAGGTGGAAGGAGTGCGGAACCATGCCAAAGGGTCTGACGGAAGTACCCGGTTTGAAAGTAGGCCTGGTTACGGATCGGGAAGCGGCAACGGGCGTGACCGTGATCCTGGCCGAAGGGGGGGCCAGGGCGTCTGTGGAGGTGCGGGGGTCCGCCCCGGGGACCAGGGAGACAGACCTGCTGGCTCCGGGACGGTTGGTGGAATCGGTGCAGGCCATTGTTCTGACCGGCGGAAGCGCTTTCGGTCTCGACGCGGCCGGCGGGGTGGTCCGCTACCTGGAAGAGAGAGGGCTGGGCTTTCCCACGGGGCCGGTGAACGTGCCTATCGTTCCGGCGGCCGTTATCTATGACCTGGGCGTCGGTTCCTCCCGGGTGCGGCCCGACGCCGAGATGGGCTACCGGGCCTGCCTCAACGCCTCCAGCGAGCCGGTCCCGGAAGGTTCCGTAGGCGCTGGTACCGGTGCCACCGTGGGCAAACTTTTTGGCATGCAGCAGGCGGTAAAATCCGGCCAGGGGTGTGCCGCCATTAGAATCGGTTCCCTGGTCGTGGCCGCCCTGGTGGTGGTCAACGCTTTCGGCGACGTCTACGATGCCCAAGGAAATTTTTTGGCCGGCCCCAGGGATCCGGCCACGAGCAAAATGGTGAAGACCACCGAGCTTCTCTTAAGCCAAAAGCTCCCCGGGACCCCCGGCAATACTACCCTGGGCGTTGTCGCCACCAATGCCCGTCTATCCAAGGAAGAGCTGCAAAAGGTGGCCCAGATGGCTCATGACGGCCTGGCCCGCACCATCAGGCCGGTGCATACCATGCTGGACGGAGATACTATTTTTGCCCTCTCCCTGGGGGAGGAGAGGGGAGAGGTCAATCTCGTCGGCATTGCCGCC
>LFRQ01000088.1 GCA_001512835.1 Clostridia bacterium DTU022 | reverse complement strand
CTCTATTCTTCTACGGCTCCGAGACGGTGGCCCGGATTCCCAATCGCCCCTCCCCCGAGCAGCTGGAGCAGCTCACGAAAGGGTAAGGGCGCCTTTTCATGACGATAAACGAGCCGGTCTCCGGGACCGGCGCGCCTATTGATAACTTAAATTTTGCCAATATTACGACCTTTACTCGGGGTGCCTTGCGCCGGTTCCTGGAGCCAGTGAGTTCCGGCGGGGAACTCCGTCAAAGCAGCGCTGAAGGCCCTAGGATTGGATGAGCCGGGCCAATCGGCCCTGAAGAGCCGGGAGACGGCCCCGGCAGCCGGGGCTTAGAGTCCGAGGGAGGGCAGCCCCGGCAAAGCAATAGCTGAAGAGCGGAGGGGGAGATGCTCCCGGAACGCCGATAAATGCCTAAAGTGGGAAAGGAAGGACAAAGGCGGAAAACTGTTGCCAAAAGACGGACCCGGAGACGGCCCCGGCAAAACAAATACAAAGCCCGGAGGAAGAGTTGACCCCGGAATAGGAGGAGGAGATGCCATGAGCGACGCCAAAAACTACGTGGTAATTTCCCAGGCCAGGCCGATGAATTACCGGAGAGACTACGTTTCCTTGCCGGCCAACTATGGGACCGACCAGTACTACCGGCGGGAAGATGTCCGCAGCATCATTGAACTGGTGGAGCAGAACCTTTCCCTGCTGGACGAGAAAACCGGCTTTAC